>DATMES010000027.1 GCA_035556555.1 Frankiaceae bacterium | reverse complement strand
CCCTCACGCGGCGTCGCTGCGTCAGGCTTTCGCCCATTGCGCAATATTCCCCACTGCTGCCTCCCGTAGGAGTCTGGGCCGTGTCTCAGTCCCAGTGTGGCCGGTCGCCCTCTCAGGCCGGCTACCCGTCGTCGCCTTGGTGGGCCGTTACCTCACCAACTAGCTGATAGGCCGCGGGTCCATCCTCATCCGAAGTTCTTTCCAGACCTGGTGATGCCACCAGGTCTCGTATCCGGTATTAGCTCCGGTTTCCCGGGGTTATCCCAGAGATGAGGGCAGGTTACCCACGTGTTACTCACCCGTTCGCCGCTAGGACACCACCCCGAAGGGTGGTACCTCGCTCGACTTGCATGTGTTAAGCACGCCGCCAGCGTTCGTCCTGAGCCAGGATCAAACTCTCCATAGATGTCTATGACTACACCGGGCAAGCCCGGAGCAGTGACACATGAAGCGCGGCCCACCTGGCGAGGTGGGACCGCTTGTTCGAGTCACCCCCAGCCAGGGGGTGACATCTGGCAGAGAACAGACGTCTGAACGTCTGTCATTTACCAAAGGAATCCTCGCTGCACGAGCCTTCCGACCGACGGCCGGCGGACCCTTGCAGACGGGGTTTGTTGGCACTGACTTTTGGCACGCTGTTGAGTTCTCAAGGAGCGGATGCGCACCGCTCGGGACCTCTCGGTCCGTCGTGGGGCAACCTGCATACCGTACTAGGAGCGGGTGTCGGCGTCAAACGAACGCCTCTACCCTCTCCCACCGCGCGCCAAACGACGGCCGCTTCGCGATCGTGCGCCGCGAGCGGTGCCGAAGGGTGCGTGGTGGCCCCCGAACCGGCCGCTTCGTAGGCGTCCGTTGCTCCGTGGGGCGAGGGGGAACACTAGGCAACCCGCTGGGGTGAGTCAAGTCGATCAGCCCATCCGAGCGTGTCGGGAGCCTGGAACGCCCGGGTACGCCCGGATCTTCCCGCCTACTCGGCCCGGAGGAGGCCGTAGTGGCGCTTGCCGGAGCGCAGGACGAGGTACCTGTCGTGCAGCAGGTCGGCCTCCGACGGCTGCCAGTTGGGGTCCTCGGCGCGGGCGCCGTTGACGTACACGCCGCCCTGCTGGACGCGGCCGCGGGCGTCGGAGAGCGACTTCGCGAGGCCGAGCTCGACGAGCAGCGCGGGGAGGGCGGGCAGCGCCGCACGCGGGACGGTGGCGCTGGGGGCCTCGGCGAGCGCGTCGGCCAGCAGGGCGGGGTCCACCGAGGCGACGTCGCCGGAGCCGAAGAGCACCTCGCTGGCGTGCTGGACGGCGTTCAGGGCCTCGTCGCCGTGGATCATCGCCGTCATGTGCGCGGCGAGCGCGCGCTGCGCGGGGCGGGCCTGGGGGCGTTCGGCGTGCTCCTTCTCGACCTCCTCGATCGCGGCGCGGTCGAGGAACGTGAAGATGCGCAGGAAGCGGGTGGCGTCGGCGTCGTCGACGCCGAGCCAGAACTGGTAGAAGGCGTACGGGCTGGTCTTGGCAGGGTCGAGCCAGACCGCGCCGGCGACGGACTTGCCGAACTTCTCGCCGTCGGACTTGGTGATGAGCGGCAGCGTGACGGCGTGGCCCTGGACACCGCGCGTACGCCGCAGCAGCTCGATGCCGGCGGTGATGTTGCCCCACTGGTCGCTGCCGCCGATCTGCAGCGTGCAGCCGTGGCGGTCGTACAGCACCTGGAAGTCGAGGGACTGCAGGAGCATGTACGAGAACTCGGTGAACGAGATGCCCTCGCCGGACAGGCGGGTGCTGACGGACTCCTTGGCGAGCATGTAGTTGACGGTGAAGTGCTTGCCGACGTCGCGGAGGAAGTCGATCGCCGACATGCCGGCGGTCCACTCGTAGTTGTTCTCGAGGATGCCGGCGTCGAGGTCGACGATGCGGGCCAGCTGACCGCGGATCCGCTCGGTCCACGCGGTGACGGTCTCGGCGTCGTTGAGGGAACGCTCGGTGGACCGGCCGCCGGGGTCGCCGATCATGCCGGTGGCGCCGCCGGCGAGGGCGATGGCCTTGTGACCGGCGTTCTGGAAGCGGCGCAGCGTGAGCAGGGGCACGAGGCTGCCGACGTGCAGGCTGTCGGCTGTCGGGTCGAAGCCGCAGTAGACGGTGACCGGGCTCTCCGCGAGGTGCGCGCGGAGCGCGTCGAGGTTGGTGTGCTGCTGCACGAGGCCGCGCCACTGCAGGTCGTCCAGGATGTCCATGCTCGCGAGCGTATCGGCGCGGGCGAGCGGTTAAGCCGAACGGCGTAGCGGTCGATGGACCATTGTGCGGATCCGCCTCGCGGTGCTCGCCGTCGCCCTGACGACGGCCGGTTGCGTGCGCGCGCTGCCGGTCGACCCCGAGGTGCTGGGCGGCTTGGCGGCGACGTCGTCGGTGTACGCGGCGGACGGCTCTCTGCTCACGACGCTGCACGCCGAGGAGGACCGGCGGCCGCTGACGCTGGCCGAGATCCCGCAGGTGCTGGTCGACGCGGTGCTGGCCGCGGAGGACCGGCGCTTCTACGAGCACAAGGGCGTGGACGTGCGCGGCATCGCGCGCGCCGCCGTACGGAACATCGAGTCCGGCGAGAACGCCCAGGGCGGCAGCACGATCACGCAGCAGCTCGTGAAGAACACGCTCGTCACGCCGGAGAAGACGTACCGCCGCAAGATCCGCGAGGCGTCGCTGGCGATGGGCCTCGAGCGCACGCTCACGAAGGACCAGATCCTCGAGCGGTACCTCAACACGGTGTACTTCGGGCAGGGCGCGTACGGCGTGGGGGCGGCGGCGCGCGTGTACTTCGGCCACGCGGCGACTCGGCTGACGCTGGGTGAGGCGGCGCTCCTGGCGGGGCTGATCCGCTCGCCGTCGCGGGCGGACCCGATCAAGCACCGTACGGCGGCGGCTCTGCGGCGCGGGACCGTCCTGAACGCCATGGTCGAGACCGGGGCCGTGACGGTGGCGGAGGCGGCCGAGGCGAAGGCGGAACCGCTGCCGCGCAAGGCCCGGCGCAACTCCACGCGGTACCCGGCGGCGTACGCCGTGCAGGACGCGATCACGACCCTGCTCGCCGACGAGCGGCTCGGCGAGACGCAGGAGGCGCGGCACAACGCGCTGTTCCGCGGCGGGCTGCGCATCGAGCTGACGATCGACCCCGCGCAGCAGGCGGCCGCCGAGGAGTCGGTACGTCACGTGCTCTCCTCCGCCGACGACCCGTACGCCGGCGTCGCCGCCGTGAAGCCCGGTGACGGCGCCATCACGGCGATGGTCGGCGGCCGCGACTTCTTCTCGGCGCGCGACCCGTACGCGAAGCTCAACCTCGCCCGCGGCGGCTCGACGAAGCGGCAGGCGGGGTCGACGTTCAAGGTGTTCGCGCTGCTGGCGGCGTTGAAGGCCGGCATCGAGCCCGACGACCAGTTCGAGGCGGGCGCGCAGGCGGTGCTCCCCTGCCAGTGCCCGAAGCCGTGGACGGTCGACAACTACGAGGGCGCGGCGTACGGCCGGATCTCGCTGCGCAAGGCCACGGAGCAGTCGGTCAACACGGCGTACGCACGGGTCGTGCAGGAGATCGGCGGCGGCGACGTGGACCGCGGCATGCACGCCGTCCTCGACGTCGCGGAGTCTCTGGGCGTGCGGGGCGCGGGCGGGAAGCCGTTGCGCCGCAACGCCGGGCCGGCCGTCGTGCTCGGCGCGCAGGAGGTCGACCCGGTCGAGATGGCGGCGGCGTACGCGGCCCTCGGCGCGAACGGCGTCTACGCCAAGCCGTACGTCGTCGCCGCGGTCAAGGACGCGAAGGGCAAGGTGCTGCTGCGCAACACGCCTCGTCGGTCACAGGTGATCGCCCCTGGCGTCGCGGCGACGGCGAACGACGTGCTGCAAGGCGTGGTGCGGTCCGGGACGGGTGTGAAGGCGGAGCAGGGCGCGCGGCCGGTCGCCGGCAAGACGGGGACGTCGACGCGGTACGCGGACGCGTGGTTCGTCGGGTACACGCCGAACTTCGCCGCGGCCGTCTGGGTCGGCGTGCCGAAGGGCGAGGTGCCGATGATCCCGGAGAACGGCTTCCGGACGATCATCGCGGGCGGTGGCTTCCCCGCGCTGATCTGGGGGCGGTTCGCGGGGACGGCGCTGCTCGACCTGCCGTCGGTGCCGTTCACGACGCCGGAGGGGACGCTGGTGTCGGTGCCGATGGACCGCCACCGCGGCTGCCGTGCGAACAAGTGGACGCCCGAGGCGCACATCGTCCGGCGGACGTACCCGGGCGGATCGGAGCCTCGGGACGAGTGCACGGAGCCGACCGGGCCGGCGGCCACGGTGGTGCCGGCGATGCTGGCGTTGAACCTCGAGTACGCCACCGCGCAGCTGAACCACCAGGGGTTCCACGTGCGGACCGTCAAGGTGTACGACCTTCGGTCGACCCCGGGGTCGATCGTCGGCCAGCGGCCCGCGGCGGGGACGCGCGTGGAGCCCGGCGCGACGGTGACGTTGAGCATCGCGACGGCGGACAGGATCCCCGTCCCCGTGCCGTCGGTGCTGGGTCTGGACGCCGAGACGGCGTCGCGGCAGATCGAGGCGGCGGGGCTGGTCGCGTCGGTCGTGGTGGAGCCGTCGTGCCTGGGCGGCGCGGCGTGCCAGGAGCGGCTCGGCGCCGACGCGGGCAAGGTGTGGCGGCAGAGCGCGTCGGGGGGTACGAGCCTGCTGGCCGGGTCGACCGTGGTGCTCGCGGTGGGGCCGCGGCAGGGCCTCGGCGCCACCGCGCCGCCGGTCACGCCGTCCCCCTCGCCTTCGGCCACGGCCTCAGCGAGCCGCTGACCCCCTCCGCCGTGCGGCGTTTCGTTGACGGAATGCCGACCGGACGACGTTCCGTGCACGAAACGCCGCACGGAGGGGCTCAGGGGGCGGGACGGCGGCGGGCGCGCTTCACGGCGGGGCGGTAGACGGAGACGGTGGGGTCGTCGGTGACGAACCAGCGCCAGGGGCGTTCGGCGTCGCCGGTGACGCCGACGCGCGGGCCGGTCGACACGGTGTCGTCGGGGACCGGCGCCCCCGCGGACACGCGGAGGGGGCCGCGGGCGAGGTCGGCGCCGTTCAGCGTGCCGTCGATGCCGAGCGCCGTGCAGAGCCGGGCGGGGCCGCGCGCGAGGTCGCGTTCGGACGAGCCGGGCCGGCGGGCCAGGGCGGCGTCGAGACCCGCCACCACCCGGCCACCCCGCAGCAGCACGGCGGCGGCCTCGCCGGAGCGCTGGCAGACGAGGTTCATGCACCAGTGCATGCCGTACGTGAAGTAGACGTAGACGAAGCCCGGCGGGCCGAACATGACGGCGTTGCGCCGCGTCTCGCCGCGGTAGGCGTGCGACGCGAGGTCGTCGGCGCCGCGGTACGCCTCGACCTCGGTGAGCCGTACGGTCACGCCGCCGTGGGTCACGTCGCGCCCGAGCAGGTCGCGCGCGACCTCGGCGACGGGCCGGTCGAAGAACGCCCGCGGCAGCGGCCTCAGTCGTCCTCCCCGACCTCGCCGGCCCACGCGCGGTGCGACGCGACCTCGTGGTTGGCGGCGGCGAGCTGCTCGGCGACGCGGTCGGGCGCGGTGCCGCCGTGTCCCGCGCGCGAGGCGATCGCGCCGGTGACGGAGAGCACGTCGCGGATCGCCGGGGTGAGGTGCGGGCTGATCCTGGCGAGGTCGTCGTCGCTGACCTCGCCGAGGTCGCACTCGTTGGACACGCACCACACGACGAGGTGGCCCACGGCCTCGTGGGCGTCGCGGAACGGCACGCCGTTGCGTACGAGCGCCTCCGCCACGTCGGTCGCGAGCGAGAAGCCGACGGGCGCCTCGGCGGCCAGCCGCTCGACGTTCACCGTCATGGTCTCGACCATGCCGGTGACGGCGGGGAGGACGAGCAGCAGGGTGTCGATCGCGTCGAACACCGGCTCCTTGTCCTCCTGGAGATCCCGGTTGTACGTCAGCGGCAGGCCCTTGAGCGTCGCGAGGAAGCCTGTGAGGTGGCCGATGAGCCGGCCTGCCTTGCCGCGCGCGAGCTCGGCGACGTCGGGGTTCTTCTTCTGCGGCATGATCGACGACCCGGTGGCGAACGCGTCATCGATCTCGACCCAGCCGAACTCCCGCGTCGACCACAGCACCAGCTCCTCGCCGAGACGGGAGAGGTGCACGCCGACGAGCGCCGCGGCGAAGAGGAACTCGGCCACGAAGTCGCGGTCGGAGACGGCGTCCATGGAGTTGGAGGCGGCGGCGTAGAAGCCGAGCTCGGCGGCCGTGCCGACGGGGTCCACGGGCAGCGAGGAGCCCGCGAGCGCGCCGGAGCCGAGCGGCGAGACGCCCGCGCGGATGTCCCAGTCCTTGAGCCGCGAGACGTCGCGGCTGAACATCGAGACGTACGCCAGCAGGTGGTGCGCGAAGAGGATCGGCTGCGCGTGCTGGAGGTGCGTGAAGCCCGGCGCCGTCGTCGCCTCGTGGCGCTCGGCCTGCGTCAGCAGCGCTGACTCTAGCTCGGCGAGGCGCAGGACGACGAGGCGTACGTGGTCGCGCAGGTAGAGGCGCAGGTCGGTGGCGACCTGGTCGTTGCGCGAACGTCCCGCGCGGAGCTTGCCGCCGAGGGTGCCGAGGCGTTCGAGCAGGCCGCGTTCGAGGGCGGTGTGGACGTCCTCGTCGTCGGCCGTGGGGCGGAACGCGCCGCTGGCCACCTGCGCTTCGAGCACCTCGAGCGCGTCGCACATGCGCTCGAGCTCGCCGTCGTCGAGCAGGCCGGCGCGGTGCAGGACGCGGGCATGCGCGCGCGACGCGAGGAGGTCGTACGGCGCCAGCCGCCAGTCGAACTGCACGCTGTACGAGAGCTGCCGTACGGCCTGCGCCGGCCCTCCCTCGAAGCGCCCGCCCCACAGCCGCGCCGGCGAGACCGGGCGTCCGGCGGTCATCGCGCGTCCCGCTGTGCGGCGATGCGCGACGGCAGGCCCCAGAGGTCGACGAACCCCTTGGCGAGCGACTGGTCGAACGTGTCGTCGCTGTCGTACGTCGCGAGGCCGTAGTCGTAGAGGCTGCTGTCGCTACGCCGCCCTGTCGGCACCGCGCGGCCGCCGTGCAGTGTCATCCGGATGTCGCCGGTGACGTGCGCGGAGGCGCTCTGCACGAACGCGTCGAGGGCGTTGCGCAGCGGCGAGTACCAGAGGCCGTCGTAGACCAGCTCGGCCCAGCGCTGCTCGACAGCGTGCTTGAAGCGGGCGAGGTCGCGCTCGACGGTGAGGGTCTCCAGCTCCTGGTGTGCCGTGACGAGCGCGATCGCGGCGGGGCACTCGTACACCTCGCGGCTCTTGATGCCGACGAGGCGGTCCTCGACCATGTCGAGCCGCCCGATCCCTTGGGCCCCAGCACGTTCGTTCATCCGCTGGATCAGCTCCAGCGGCGAGTACGACGTGCCGTCGAGCGCGACGGGGATGCCGTCGGCGAACGTCACGGTCACCTCGTCGGGGTCGCGCGGCACGCCGGGGTCGGAGGTGTAGGAGTAGAGGTCCTCGACGGGGGCGTTCCACGGGTCCTCGAGGAAGCCGGTCTCGACGGCCCGGCCCCAGAGGTTCTGGTCGACGGAGTACGGCGACTTCTTCGTGACGTCGATGGGCAGGCCGCGTTCGGCGGCGAACGCGATCGCCTTGTCGCGCGTCATGCCCGAGTCGCGTACGGGCGCCATCACCGTGAGGTCGGGGGCGAGGGCGCCGAGGCCGACCTCGAAGCGCACCTGGTCGTTGCCCTTGCCCGTGCAGCCGTGCGCGACGGCGGTCGCGTTGGTGTCGCGCGCGGCGGCGGCGAGGTGGCGGACGATGAGCGGCCGCGAGAGCGCGGAGACGAGCGGGTAGCGGCCCATGTAGAGGGCGTTGGCGCGCAGCGCGGGGACGCAGAAGTCCTCGGCGAACTCGTTCCTGGCATCGACCACGAGCGACTCGACGGCGCCGCAGTCGAGCGCGCGCTGCCGGATGACGTCGAGATCCTCGCCGCCCTGGCCGACGTCGATGGCGACGGCGACGACCTCGGCGTCGTTCGCCTCGGCGATCCAGCCGATGGCGACGGACGTGTCGAGACCGCCGGAGTAGGCGAGGACGACTCTGTTCACTGGGTGACTCCGTCGGCGAGGCGTACGAGGTGGCGCGCGACGGCGGCGCCGCCGTTGGCGCGCTTGGTCACGAGCAGGACGGTGTCGTCGCCGGCGACGCTGCCGATGACGTCCTCGACCTGGGCGCGGTCGAGGGCGGAGGCGAGGAGGTGCGCGCCGCCGGGGGGCGTACGCAGCACGACGAGGTTGGCCGACGGCTCGGCGGAGACGAGCAGGTCGGCGAGCACCTTGGCGAGCCGGTCGCCCGAGGCGCGGCCCGTGTCGGGGTCGACGGAGTAGACGAGCCCGCCGTCGCCGGTACGGACCTTCGTCGCGCCGAGCTCTTCGAGGTCGCGCGAGAGCGTCGCCTGCGTCACGACGAGGCCATCGGCAGCGAGGAGGCGAGCCAGCTCGGTCTGCGAGCGCACCGGCGTACGCCGGACGAGGTCGATGATGCGACGCTGCCGGGCGACCTTCGTGACGGGCTGCGTCATGCCGGGGTCCCCGCGGCGGCGCGAGCGCAGCGAGCGGCGTCGTGGGGAAGGCTCAAGAGCGTTCCAGGAGGAACGCCAGCAGCGCCTTCTGCGCGTGCAGGCGGTTCTCGGCCTGGTCCCAGACCGCACTGTGCGGGCCGTCGATGACGCTCGCCGCGATCTCCTCGCCGCGGTGCGCGGGGAGGCAGTGCAGGACCACGACGTCGTCGCGGGCGGCCTCGACGAGGTGGTCGTCGAGCTGGAAGCCCTGGAACACGAGGTTGCGCGAGTCGGCTTCGTTCTCCTGGCCCATGGAAGCCCAGACGTCGGTGTAGAGGACGTCGGCGCCGCGGCAGGCCTCGAGCGGGTCGTTGGTGACGACGGCCGCTCCCCCGGTCTCCTCGCCGATCTGGTTGGCGCGGCGGACGACCTGGCCGATGGGCTCGTAGCCGCGCGGCGTCGCGACGCGCACGCGCATGCCGGCGCTGACGCCGGCGAGGAGAAGGGAGTGGGCGACGTTGTTGCCGTCGCCGACGTACGTCAGCGTCAGGCCCGACAGGCCGCCGCGGCGTTCGCGGATGGTCTGCAGGTCGGCGAGCGCCTGGCAGGGGTGCGCGTAGTCGGTGAGGGCGTTGACGAGCGGGACGCTGGAGGCCGCGGCGAGGCGTTCGATGCGGTCCTGCCCGAACGTCCTGATGACGATGGCGCGGCAGTACCGCGACATGACCATCGCGGTGTCCTCGAGGGTCTCGCCGCGGCCGAGCTGCGTCGTGCTCGCGTCGATGACGATGGGGTGGCCGCCGAGCTCGTACACGCCGACCTCGAACGACAGCCGGGTGCGCGTCGACGGCTTCTCGAAGATGAGCGCGACGGAGCCGCCGTCGAGTACCTGGTCGGCGAGGCGCATCTTCTTGCGCCGGTCGGCGTCGTCGAGGATCTGCTCGACCTCGGCCGGGCTGAGGTCGTCGTCGACGAGGAAGTGCCTGGGGCTCACGTCACTCGCTCCGGGTGCTCTGCGTCACTGCCGCGACGCGGTCGAGCAGCTCGGTGACGCCGAACGGCTTCACGAACACGTTGTCCTCGCCGAGCAGCCCGCGCAGCGGCGGCACGGCCTCGAGCTTGCCGGTGACGACGATGACGGGGATGTCGGACATGTTCGGGTCCTCGCGCAGCTCCTCGAGGACCCTGATGCCGCCGAGGTCCGGCATCATCAGGTCGAGCAGCATGAGGTCGGGCTTCTGGCTGCTCGCCTTGACCAGCCCGGCCAGGCCGTCGCTCGCCGTCGCCACCTCGTACCCCTCCCCCGTCAGGAGCGTGTGCAGGAGCCCGCGCACGCTGGGGTCGTCCTCGACGACCAGCACCCTCTTGCTCATTCTTCAGACGTCCTCGACGCTCGGGTCGGGGCTCTGCCCCGACAAGGTCTGGGTGTACGCCGCCACCTTGCGGATGTCGGCTTCGGACAGCTTCGTGCTCCACCGCGGCATGCCGTTCAGCGGCTTGCCCCTGCTGATCTTCGCGACCCGCTCCTCGAACGTGAGGTGCGCCGCCGCCCCGCCTTCGGTGAACGCCGGCCCCTTGATGTCGAGGCTGCCGCCCTCGCCGCGCAGCCCGTGGCAGGCGGCGCAGTTCTTGTTGTAGATGGCCTTGCCGGTCGCGCCGCTCAGGACCGTCTCGCCGGGCAGCGGGTTGGCCTGGCGGGCGTTGCCGAAGTACACCAGCGCCGCGAGCGACGCCGCGGACACGAGCGCCCACGCGCCGACCCACAGCAGCACCCGCCGCCAGCGGCGGCGCGGCACGACGACGTACTCGGTCACGGCACCGACACTACCCGCCGACGATCATGGGGAGCGCCGCCGCGAACGCGTCGAGGTCGGCCTCGGACACGACCAGCGGCGGCGCGATCCGCAGCACGTCGTCGCCGATGGCGTTGACGAGGAAGCCGTGCTCCCTCGCTCTCTGCTCCGCCCGCTTGGCGGTGGGCTCGTTCAGGACGAGGCCGCGGAGCAGCCCTGCACCGCGCACGCCGGCGACGTGGGGCGCGGCGGCGGTGGCGAGGCGTTCGCCGAGGGCCTTGGCGCGGTCGAGCAGGCCGTCGTTCTCGATGACGTCGAGGACGGCGAGGGCGGCAGCGCAGACGACGGGGTTGCCGCCGAACGTGCTGCCGTGGTCCCCGGGCTGTAGGGCGTCGCCGGCCGCGCCGAAGCCGACGGTGGCGCCGATCGGGAGGCCGCCGCCGAGGCCCTTGGCGAGCGTCATGACGTCGGGGCGTACGCCGGCCGCCTGCCACGCGAACCACGTGCCCGTACGGCCGACGCCGGTCTGCACCTCGTCGAGGATCAGCAGGGCGCCGGTGTCGTCGCATCTCTGGCGCGCTGCCGCGAGCCAGCCTGCGGGCGGGTCGACGACGCCGTTCTCGCCCTGGATGGGCTCGAGGATCAGCGCGGCGGTGTCGGTCGTGACGGCGTCGAGCGCGCCGCCGTAGTCGACGAACGTCACCGGCCCCGGCAGCGGCTCGAAGGGCTCGCGCTTGGCGGGCTGGCCGGTCACCGCGAGCGCGCCCATCGTGCGGCCGTGGAACGACCCGTGCGCCGCCACGAACGCCTGCCTGCCCGTCGCCCTCCGCGCGATCTTGAGGGCGGCCTCGACGGCCTCGGCGCCGGAGTTGCAGAAGAAGGTGCGCGTGCCGCCGCCGCAGAGGTCGGAGAGACGTTCGGCGAGCGTCTCTGCGGGGAGCGTGCGGTAGAGGTTGGAGACGTGGCCGAGGGTGCCGAGCTGCTCGGCGACCGCGCGTACGACGCGCGGGTGGGCGTGGCCGACGGCGCAGACGGCGATGCCGGCGACGAGGTCGACGTACTCGTTGCCGTCGTCGTCCCAGACGTGCGCGCCCGTGCCGCTGACGAGGGTGAGCGGCGGGGTGCCGTAGTTGCCCATCAGCGCGGTCATGGGGTCACCGTCGTGCCGTCGTCGCGGAGCAGCGCGTGGGGCACGCGGCCGTCGGCGATCCGCGCGTGGGGAACGCCGCCGCGGACCGCCCGCAGGCATGCCTCGACCTTCGGCACCATGCCGTCGGTGAGGCGCGGCAGCAGCGCCTCCGCCTCGTCGGCCGCGATCCGCGCGACGAGCGAGGCGGGGTCGGGATAGGCGGCGTAGAGGCCGCGTACGTCCGTCAGGAACACGGCCTCCTCCGCACCCAGCGCGACGGCGATCGCGGCGGCGGCGGTGTCGGCGTTGACGTTGTAGCGCGTGCCGTCGGTGCCGGTGGCGATCGTGGCGACGCAGGGCACGCGGCCTTGGTCGAGCAGCGCGTTGATCGCGGCGGTGTCGACGGCGGTCACCTCGCCGACGAGGCCGAGCGCGGGGTCGAGCGGCTCGGCGGTGAGGACGTCCTCGCCGGAGACACCGGTGGCGTACGGGCCCACGGCGGCGACGACCTCGGCGTTGACCTCGCCGGCGAGCACGCCGCGGACGACCGCCATGGTCTCGGGCGTCGTGACGCGGCGGCCGTTCGCGAAGACCGACTCGACCCCGAGCGCGTCGAGCGCCGAGGTGATCTGGGGGCCGCCGCCGTGCACGACGACGACGCGCGCGCCGTTGTCGCGCAGGTTCTCGATGTCGGCGCCGAACGCGGCCCGCGCGCCGGGATCGGTCATCGCGGCGCCGCCGTACTTCACGACGACTGTCACGTCGAGTACGCCGAGTTCTCGTGGACGTACGCCGCCGTGAGGTCCGTCGTCAGGACGGTGGCGGCAGCGTCGCCGGCGGCGAGGGTGACGTCGATGGCGACCTCGCGAGTGCGCAGGGCGGCGCGCGCGGCGTCGAGGTCGCCGTAGACGGTGCCGTAGCGGCAGACCTCGACTCCGTTGATGCGGACGCCGACCTTGTCGGGGTCGAAGTCGGCGCTGCTCGTCCCGACGGCGGCGAGGACGCGGCCCCAGTTGGGGTCCTCGCCGTGGATCGCGCACTTGAGCAGGCTGCTGCGCGCGATGGCGCGGGCGGCGTCGAGGGCGTCGGCCTCGGTGGCGGCGCCGTCGACGGTGACGGCGATGCGCTTGGTGGCGCCCTCGGCGTCGTCGACGAGGCGGGTGGCGAGGTCCTGGCAGACGGTCGTGACCGCCTGGGTGAACGTCTCGGCGTCGGGCGTCACGCCGCTGGCGCCGGACGCGAGGAGGTAGACGGCGTCGTTGGTCGACATGCAGCCGTCGGTGTCGAGCCGGTCGAACGTCCGGCTGGTCGCCTGGCGCAGCGCGGTGTCGAGGACGTCGGCGGGCACGTCGGCATCCGTGGTGAGGACGCAGAGCATCGTGGCGAGCGCGGGCGCGAGCATGCCGGCGCCCTTGGCCATCCCGCCGACGGTGAAGCCGTCCGTCGTGTGCGCGGCCTGCTTGGCGACGGTGTCAGTGGTGCGGATCGCCTCGGCGGCGTGTGCTCCGCCGTCGGTGTGCAGCGCGCGTACGGCGGCCTCGATGCCGGGCAGCACGCGGTCCATCGGCAGGTGCACGCCGATGAGCCCGGTGGACGCGACGGCGACGTCGTGCGCGTCGCAGCGGAGCTCGGCGGCGGTGACGGCGGCCATCGCTGCGGCGTCGGCGGCGCCGCGCGGGCCCGTGCAGGCGTTGGCGCCGCCGGAGTTGAGGACGACGGCTCTGAGGCGGCCGTCCGCGACGGCCGCGCGGGACTGGCGTACGGGCGCGGCCTGGACCTTGTTGGTCGTGAAGACGGCGGCCGCGGGGACGGTGCGCTCCGCGGCGACGACGGCGAGGTCGGGCGCGCCGCTCTGCTTGAGTCCGGCGGTGACACCGGCCGCGGTGAAGCCCTTGGCCGCGGTGACGCTCACGGGGCGACGCCGTTGCCGGAGAGGCCCGCGGTCTCGGGGAGGCCGAGGGCGAGGTTGGCGCACTGGACGGCCTGGCCCGCGGCGCCCTTGCCGAGGTTGTCGATCGCGGCGACGACGACGGCGCGGCGGCCGTCGGTGGCGACCTGGAGGTGGCAGGCGTTCGAGCCGACGGTGGCCGACGTGTGCGGCCACCGTCCTTCTGGAAGGACGTGCACGAACGGCTCGTCGTCGTAGGCCGCGGTCAGCGCCTCCCGCAGCGACTCGGCGCTCGCGGTCGAGCGGGCGGTGCAGGTCGCGAGGATGCCGCGCGGCATCGGTGCGAGGACCGCGGTGAACGACAGCGCGTCCACGCCGAGGTTCGTGGCGATCTCCGGGGTGTGCTGGTGGGTGGTGACCTTGTACGCAGCCAGGTCGCCCATCGCGTCGGACGCGCGGGGCCCCGTCCGGCCCGCGCCGGTGGTGCCGCTCGCCGCGACGACCACGACGTCCTCGGGGTCGACGAGACGGGCGTCGAGCAGTGGCGCGAGCGCGAGGGTGACGGCGGTCGGGTAGCAGCCGGGGACGGCGATCCGCGTGGCCGTGCGGAGGGTGTCGCGGGCGCGTTCGGCGAGGCCGTACACCCAGCCTTCTTGGTGCCTGTGGTCCGAGCCGAGGTCGACCACGAGGGGCGCGTCGAGGTCGAGCGCGGAGGACTCGCCGTGCGGCAGGGCGAGGAACACGACGTCGGCGTCGTTCAGCGCCTCGCGAGCGGTGGCGACGAACCGCTCCCCCGCCAGCGCGGGCAGGTGCGGGTGCACGTCGCCGATGTACTCGCCTGCCTGGCTGCCCGCCGCCAGCACGGTCGGCTCGATGTCCGGGTGCGCGAGGAGGAGGCGGAGCAGCTCACCGCCGGCGTACCCGCTCGCGCCGGCTACGGCTGCCCTGATGCCCATGCCGCATGACTATACATGTGATCGCATAGTCATCCGCCAACCTGCAAGCGTTTCCTGCAGGGAAGCGCAACGTGATGGCGTCCGCTGCAGGAAATGCCTGCGCGATTGGGCCCCCGGGGGTCAGGTGCGGAGGGTGGCTCCGGTGCGGGTGCCTGCCTCGGCGATCGCGGCGTCGCGCATGGCGTTGACCTGCTCGTCGGTGAGCGTCGCGTCGGGGGCGCGGAAGCGGAGCTGGTACGCCAGCGACTTGCACCCCTCCCCGACCTGCGGGCCCGTGTAGACGTCGAACAGCCGCAGTTCCTCCAGCAGGTCGCCGGCGCCCTCGCGCAGCGCCGCCGCGACGTCGGCGGCCGCTGTCTCGGACGAGACCACGAGCGCCACGTCGACGGACGACGGCGGGAACGTCGACAGCGCCGGCGCCGCCACGAACTCCTTCGCGACAGCGAACACCGGCTCGACCGACAGCTCGGCGGCACACGTACGGGGCGGTACGCCGAGCGCCGCGCAGGCGCGCGGGTGCAGCTCACCTGCCCAGCCGACGACGGCGCCGTCCACGACGAGCTCGGCGCAGCGGCCTGGGTGCCAGGGCGGGGTGTCGCCGCGGCGTACGGACACCTCCGCGCCCACCGCGTGCGCTGCCGAGCGCGCGGCCTCGACGGCGTCCTGCCAGGAGGCCGTACGGCCGCTCCCCCAGTGCCCGCGCGGCTCGCGGGTGCCGGTCAGCACGACGCCGAGGTGCAGCGGCTGGTCGGGCAGCGAGGCGTCGAGCGCGTCGAGTACGTCGGGCGCCGGGCGTGTCGAGACGCCGGGGCGCGGTGCGTCGCCGCCGCCGCGTTCGACGAACACCGGCGCCAGCTGGAACAGCGCCACGTCCGCGATGCCGCGGCCGACGTTGCGGGCCAGCACGGTGAGCAGGCCCGGCAGCAGCGTCGTCGCGAGCAGCGGCTCGGCGTCGGAGACGGGGTTGGCGATGCGCGGGGCACGGCGCCGTACGTCGCCCTCCGGCAGCAGCAGCGCGTCGAGCGCCGGCTCGGCCATGAACGGGTACGGCACCACCTCGGCGTAGCCGGCGTCGGCCAGGGCACGGCCGAGCCGCCGGCGGAGGCGCTGCGGCCGCGTCAGCCCGCGGCCAGGCTGCGCGGGCGGGAGGACGCTGGGGATGTCGTCGTACCCCTCGAGCCGCATGACCTCCTCGGTGAGGTCCACGGCCTCGGTGAGGTCGGGGCGCCAGGTCGGCGGTACGACCTCCAGCACGTCGCCGCCGGTCACCTCGCAGCCGACGTCGGTGAGGCGGCGTACGACGGTCTCGTGGCCGTACGACGTGCCCGCCCGGCGACCAGGCTCGGTGACTGCCATGGTGATGCTCGGGCGGTCCGGCGGGGTGTGCACGTCGGTCACGGTGTCGTCTGCGACAGCGCCGCCGAGGGAGCCGAGCAGCGCCACCGCGCGCTCGGCCGCGACGGGCGCGAGCGACGGGTCGACGCCGCGTTCGAACCGCTTGGATGCCTCGGAGGTGAGGAGGTGGCGGCGGGACGTACGGCCGATGCCGACCGGCGTGAAGTACGCCGCCTCGACCAGCACCTCACGCGTCTCGCCGGAGACCTCGGTCGACGCGCCGCCCATGACGCCGGCGATCGCGACGGCGCCGGAGTCGTCGGCGATGACGAGGTCCTCCGCGTGCAGCTCGCGGGTGACGCCGTCGAGGGTGACGAGCTTCTCGCCGGACCGCGCGCGGCGCACGACGATCCCGCCGGACAGCTTCGCGAGGTCGAACGCGTGCAGCGGCTGGCCGACGTCGAGGAGGACGTAGTTGGTGATGTCGACGGCGAGCGAGATCGGCCGCATGCCGGCGAGCGTGACGCGCTGGCGCAGCCAGAACGGGCTCGGCGCCAGCGGCGACAGGTCGCGGACGATGCGCGCGACGTACCGCGGGCACCCCTCGGCGTCCTCGACGGTCACGGGGTGGCCTGACGTCGCGCCGGCGAGCGCGGGCATGAGAGCCGGGTCGGTGAACTCCACGCCGAACGCCGTCGCCGCCTCGCGCGCGACCCCGCGGATGGAGAACGCGTAGCCGCGGTCGGGCGTCACGGCGATGTCGAGCACCTCGTCGCGCAGCCCGAGCGTGTCGACGACGTCCTGCCCGAGCGGCGCCTTCGGGTCGAGCACGAGGATGCCGGCGTGGTCCTCGCCGATGCCGAGCTCGCGGGCGGAGCAGATCATCCCCTCGCTGGTGCGGCCGTACGTCTCGCGCGCACCGATCTTGAAGCCGCCGGGCAGCACGGCGCCGGGCACGGCGACGGGCACGCGGTCGCCCACATGGAAGTTGGTGGCGCCGCAGACGACATGGCGAGTGTCATGGCCAAAACCGACCGAGACGTAGCGGATCGGCTTCTTGAAGCCCGGCAGCTCCTCGATCTCCAGCACCTCGCCGATGACGACGTCGGTGACGTCGCCGCCGACCTGCTCGACGTGCTCGACCTCGAAGCCCGCGCGGATGAGCCGCTCGGCGACCTCGCGGCCGGAGGCCTGGACGGGCGCGTACTCGCGCAGCCAGGAGAGGGGGACTCTCATCGGTCTACAGCTCCGTTCCGAAGGCCTGCGTGAGCCGTACGTCGCCCTCGAAGAAGTGGCGCATGTCGTCGATGCCGTGGCGGAACATCAGCAGGCGTTCGAGACCCATGCCGAACGCGAAGCCGCTGTAGCGCTGCGGATCGACGCCCGCGGCGGACAGCACGTTCGGGTGGACCATGCCGCAGCCGCCCCACTCGATCCACCCCTCGCCGGAGCAGATGCGGCAGCCGTCGCCCTTGCAGGCGAAGCACTGCAGGTCGACCTCGGCGGACGGCTCGGTGAACGGGAAGTACGACGGCCGCATGCGGCTCTTCAGCCCGTCGCCGAACATCGCCCGCGCGAACGCGTCGATGGTCCCGCGCAGGTGCGCCATCGTGATGCCCTCGTCCACGACGAGCGCCTCCACCTGGTGGAACACCGGCGAGTGCGTCGCGTCGAGCGGGTCGTTGCGGACGACGCGGCCTGGGGCGACGACGTAGATGGGCAGGGGGCGTTCGAGCAGCGCGCGGAGCTGGACGGGCGAGGTGTGCGTACGCAGCACCAGCCCGCGCGACGGCGGGTCGAGCCAGATGGTGTCGTGCTCGCTGCGGGCGGGGTGGTCGGGGCCCATGTTGAGCGCGTCGAAGTTGTGCCACTCGGTCTCGACGAGCGGGCCCTCGGCGACCTCGTAGCCCATCGCCACGAACACGTCGCCGACGAGCTCCTGCACCATCGTCAGCGGGTGCCGCCCGCCCTTGGGCGTGCGGTCCCAGGGCAGCGTGACGTCGACGCGCTCCTCGACGAGCAGCGCCTCGTCGCGCGCCTCCTCGAGGGCCGTACGGCGCTCGTCGTACGCCTGCGTCAGCGCGACGCGCACGGCGTTGACGCGCTTGCCGGCGTCGGCCTTGGCCTGCGGCGGGAGCGCGCCGATCTCGCGGTTGGCGAGCGAGACGGGGGCGCGGTCGCCGAGGTGCGCCGTACGCCACTCGGCGAGCGCGTCGAGGGACGGCACCGCCGCGAGCGCGGTCAGCGCGTCCTCGCGGGCGGCGTCGAGCGCGGGGGCGTCGAGGTAGGAGACCTGGACGGGGTCGTAGTCGGACACGGGCAAACCCTAAGGGTCGGCGGGACAGGGCGCTGAGAGCCCGCCTACGCGTCGTACGACGGCACGCCGGCGGGCAGCGTAAATCGGAACTCCGCGCCGCCGGTCGCCGCGCGACCCGCCGTGATCTCCCCGCCGTGCGCCTCGACGAGGCCCTTGACGATGAACAGCCCGAGCCCGGTGCCCTGCCGGCGGCCGCCGTCGGCGCGCCGCCAGAACTTCGTGAACACCCGCGCGAGCATCTCCGCGGGGATGCCCTCGCCCTCGTCCGTCACCGTGACCTCCGCGCCGGCCGGGGTGCCGGTGAGGGAGACGGTGACGGTGCCGGCGCCGTACTTCAACGCGTTTTCGACGAGGTTGCCGATGACCTGGTCGACCTTGTCGGGGTCGAGCCACATCTCCGGCAGCTCGCCGCGCATCTTGAGGACGAAGCGCGTCTCCGGCTCCCCCGACGCGATGCGCCCGGCGAACGCCTTGCGGATCGAGTGCTCCAGGTCCACGACCTGCCGGTGCAGCTCGAGCCGGCCCGCGTCGATGCGGGAGACGTCGAGCAGGTCGGCGAGCAGCCGGGTCACGCGGTCGGCGTCGGCGTTGACCGTCTCGAGCATGACCTTCTTCTGGTCGTCGTTGAACCGGTCCCACTTGGCGAGCAGCGTCGCGGTGAAGCCCTTGACCGACGTCAGCGGTGAGCGCAGCTCGTGCGCGACGGTGGAGATGAGGTCGGCGCGGTTGCGTTCGAGACGGTCGCGGGAGGCGGCGTCGCGGATCGACACGACGAGCCTGGCGACCTTGCCGCGCGGTGCCTCGCGGACGTACCGCGCGGTGACGAGCAGCTGGCGCGCGTTGTCGGCCTTGCCCAGGGCGAGCTGGCGCTCGGGCTGGCCTGTGCGGGTGACCAGGCCGCCGTACGGGTCGGTGCAGCGCCACCAGTCGTTGCCGCCGGCGTCGTACAGCGGCAGCACGTCACGCAGGTCACGGCCCACGACCTCGTGGGCGATGCACCCGATGAGCTTCTCGGCGGCGCTGTTCACGGCGACGACCGTCCCCTGGTCGTCGGCCACGAGCAGCCCGTCGGGCAGCTCGTCGTACGACGCGGACACGTCGTTCACGACCGGCAGCCTCCAGGCTCGCGTTGCCCCCTGGCGGAAGCGTAGAGGCAGACGGCCGCGGCGGAGGAGAGGTTGAGGCTCTCGGCGCGCCCGTGGATGGGTACGCGGACCCGTTCGTCGGCCAGTGCCACGACCTCGTCGGGCAGCCCCCACGCCTCGTTGCCGAACAGCCATGCGACCGGTCCCGACAGGTCCGCGTCGTCCACGAGGGTGCCCGCGTCGGCGGTCGTGGCGAGCACCCGCAGGCCCGCATCGCGCAGCGCCGCAACGGTTTCCGCCACGTCGCCGCCCTCCACGACCGGCAGGTGGAAGAGGCTGCCGGCGGAGGACCGTACGCACTTCGGGTTGTACGGGTCGACGGAGTCGTCGGGGAAGACGACGGCGTCCGCACCCGCCGCGTCGGCCGTCCTGAGGATCGTGCCCGCGTTGCCCGGGTCGCGGGCGTACGCGAGCACCGCGACGAGCCTGGGCGAGCTTGCGAGGACGGTCGCGAGGGGCACGTGGAGCAGCTCGGCCACGCCGACGACGCCCTGCGGCGTGACCGTGCCGGACAGCGCGGCCATGACCTCGTCGCTCACCTCGGCGGTGGCGTGCTCGGCGATCGCGGGATGGCGTACGGCGGCCTCCGCCGTCACGAACAGCTCGGCGAGACCCGTCGTGGCGAGCGCCGAAGACACCGCGGCCGGCCCCTCGACGAGGAACCGGCCGTCGGTCTGGCGATGCGTTCGCCGGACGAGACGCCGCGCCGCCGCGATCCGCGGGTTGCGCGCCGTCGTGATGCGCAGCGTCGCGGCCCCTACGCCGCGGGCTCGCGGGCCGGGAGCGCCGCGCGGGCGACCTCGACCAGTGCGGCGAACGCCGGCGCGTCGTTGACGGCGAGGTCGGCGAGGACCTTCCGATCGACCTCGACGCCGGCGGCCTTGAGGCCCTGGATGAACCGGTTGTACGTCATGCCGTTGAGCCGCGCGCCGGCGTTGATGCGCTGGATCCAGAGCTGACGGAAGTCGCCCTTGCGCTTCTTGCGGTCGCGGTAGGCGTACTGCATCGAGTGGAGCATCTGCTCCTTGGCCTTGCGGTACAGCCGCGAGCGCTGGCCGCGGTAGCCGGAGGCGCGCTCGAGGACGACGCGGCGCTTCTTGTGGGCGTTGACTGCGCGCTTGACGCGTGCCACGGGAGAACCCTTTCGAGGAGAGTCGGCTAGTGGCCGAGGAGCTTGCGAGCGGTCTTCGCGTCGGGCTTCGAGAGCTCGGCGGTGCCGGTGAGGCGGCGGGTCAGCGTGCTGGGCTTGCGCTCGAGGAGGTGGCGCTTGCCTGCGCGCTGGAACAGCAGCTTGCCGGAGCCGGTGACCTTGAAGCGCTTCTTCGCGCCGCTGTGCGTCTTCTGCTTGGGCATTACGTCGTCTCTCCCTGTGCGGCCTCGGGGGCCTGTTCCGCGGAGCCGACGGGCATCCGCTTCTTGTGCGGGGCCAGCACCATGATCATGTTGCGGCCGTCCTGCTTCGGTGCCGACTCCACCAGGCCCAGGTCGGTCACGTCGTCGGCCAGCCGCTGGAGGAGCCGGTAGCCGAGCTCGGGCCGCGACTGCTCGCGGCCACGGAACATGATCGTGACCTTGACCTTGTCTCCCGCCTTGAGGAACCGCTCGACGTGGCCCTTCTTGGTGCCGTAGTCGTGCGGGTCGATCTTGGGCCGGAGCTTGATCTCCTTGATGATCGTCAGCGACTGCTTCTTCCGAGCCTCCTTGGCCCGCAGCGCCTCTTCGTACTTGAACTTCCCGTAGTCCATGATCTTGCAGACGGGCGGCCGAGCCATCGGAGCGACCTCGACGAGGTCGAGGTCCTGCTCCTGGGCCATGCGCATGGCCTCGCCGATCGGCACGATGCCGATCTGCTCGCCCTCCGCGCCGACAAGGCGGACTTCGGGAATGCGGATCCGGTCGTTGATCCGTGGTTCGACGCTGATGGGGCCTCCTCGTAGCGGGTACTGACGACCCGGGAGCCCCTTCGATTGGGCGTACGCGCACACGGCGCTGCCCGACCGAGAACCCTTGGTGCCTGCGGCCCGAGGGTGGGGAACGGGGTTCCCGCTTGCGAGCACGCCTGAACGCGACGTGCCGGTCAACGGAACAGCCTAGCAGGTGCCCGCGGGCTCGGTCAGCCGCGCCCTGGTTTCGTGATCTTGGCGACGTTTCTGCTGCCCGGGCAACACGACCGTCGCCAAGATCACGTGGAACGGGGGCGGGGCGGCTCAGCCGCGCCCCCGGCCGCGGCGCATGGCGGTGGGGCTCGGGCTCGCCGTCGCCGTGGGCAGCGCCTGGCGCTGGTAGTAGAGCGACCACGTGCCGCTGGGGCCGAAGACCGCCATGCCGAGGTGCAGCCTGCCGGTGCTGTCGTACCTGATCGCCTGGAACTCCGGGTACGTCTGCACACCGGTGAACATCGGCGCCTCCGTCGTCGTACCGCTGGCGGTGATCGCGCCGGCGGACACGGTGGCGTAGCCGAAGTACCAGGGGGACGCCTCGCGCGGCGTGGCGCTGGGCGTGCCGAGCCAGGCGATGGCCGCCTCCCCCGCCGTACGGCCTCCCGCGACCCATGGCGCCCACGCCGTCCACGTCGTACCGGTGACGATCGGCTCCGACCACGTGACGCCCTTGTCGGCGGACGTCGTGTAGTAGACGGGGACGTCGCCGTGCGTGTCGCGCGGCGCCGACCAGACCGCGTGCAGGTGGCCGCCGGCGTCCATCGCAATGCCGGGGTAGAGCGTGCCCGGCGTCGTCGGCGCGGGCAGCGTCTCGACGGTGCGCGTCCGCCATGACGTGCCGCCGTCGTGGCTGTACGCGAGCTGGATCAGGTCGGGCAGGCCGTACTGCGCGGGCGTCACGCGGCGCGAGTGGATCAGGTAGATGTCCTGTCCGTCGGGAGAGGTGACGACGTTGCCCTCCCACGTGTAGGTCCCGTCGAGGTTGGCCGTGGTGATCGGCACCGCGGGGCTGAACGTCCTCCCGTAGTCGGTGCTCTTCGTGAACCACATCAGCGTCGGCATCTGCCCCTGCAGCGCCTGGTACGTCACGTAGACCACGCCGGGCGCGCCGGGGGCGACGAGCCAGGGGCGGTCGACGACGGGGACGTTCACGGCCAGCGCGGTGCCGGTCCACGTCGCGCCGCCGTCGCGGCTGGTGCCGACGGAGAGGTTGCCGACCCAGGTGTCGGCGACGTACATGGTGCCCGCGCTGTCGTACGCGACGTCGCAGTCGCCGCCCTCGGAGAGCTGCGTACGCGTGTCGTCGGGGTCTGTCTCGACGTCGGTGTACGTCCACGAGTCGCCGCCGTCGGCGGTCTGGAAGTAGTGCGACTGGCTGTGCGGGTTCTGCAGGCCGGACGGCGTGCAGGCGAACATCCGCTGCTCGTTCGTCGGGTCGAGCACCATGCTCATCTCGCGCGCGCCCTGGGTGTCGGTGACGAGGACCGGCGGCTCCCACGCGACGGTGCCGGTCGTGGTGGCGCCGGTGTTCGGCGCGGTGACCGCGAGGGCGATGGCGGAGAGAACGGCGGGGGCGAGCAGGAGGGTTCGACGCATGCGCAAGGAGTTCGCTGGGCCGGGCGCGGTCCCTGCCGTGCGCCGCGCGGCCGGCGGCGCGGATGTTACCGGTGAGTACGGACTCGCGAGCACGCTCAGCCGGTGATCTCGGCAGTCCGTACTCACCGGCAACTTCGAGGAGCGGGCGTGGCAGAGTGGGCGGCGTGAGCGTTCCGGACGATCCCGCCCCCGCGCTGGAGGGGCTGACGCGCGACATCGCCGAGGTACCGGCCGCCGAGGTCATCACCGCGTGCGCCGTCAACCTCATGTCCGCCGCCGCCGTGAAGCTCGGCCTGGCCGAGAACGGCGAGGCGATGCTCGACCTCGACGAGGCGCGGCGGCTCATCGAGGCGCTGGCCGGGCTGGTGGACGGCGCGGGGCCGTACCTGTCGTTCCACGCGGCGCCGGTGAAGGACGGGCTGAAGTCGTTGCAGCTGGCGTTCAGGGAGGCGTCGCGCTTCCCCGACGAGCCGGGCAAGGGCCCGGGCGAGCGCTACACCGGCCCGGTCTACTGACTCACTTCCCCTTGAGCGCCTTTGCGTACGTCGCCGCGGGGTCGCCGGACATCGCCCACGGGTGGGACGTGCAGAGGCCGTCGAGCGGCGCGAGCAGAGCGGCCGCGTCGGCGTGGCGGCCGAAGTTGTAGAACGTGTACGCGAACGTGTTGGCGGCCCACGGCGCCATCGGCGACGGCTGGTACGCGGGCGAGCCCACCGACCTGCCGCGCGCGGCGTCGAGCGCGGCGCGGGTCTCCGGCATGGCGACGAAGCCGATCGCCGCGTCGCGCTCCTTGCGGAACACCGCGAGGTAGTACCACTGCTCGCGCATCGCGGCCGCGACGACGACGGGGACGAGCGAGCCCTCCGGCGCCGCGGCGGCGAGGTCGTCGGCGAGGGCGCGCGCCTCGTCGCCCTCGCCGTACCACTTCTCCGCGAGCAGGTCGACGGTCGTCCCGAGGCCGTAGAGGTGCCACGGGTCGCGGCGGCGGAGCTCCGCGAACAGCCCTTCGAGGTCGTCGGGACCCAGGGCGTAGCAGGTCTTGATGAGGACGTGCAGCGGCTCCGGGTCGGCGGGCGCCAGCTCGGCGGCACGCGACGCCGACCTGCGCGCGTCGCTCATCAGTTGCGCGAAGTCGAGCCGCTGACCCGTGGAGAGCGTCTTCGCCCGGCCGGCGCCGCGTGCCTCGGCCGCCAGCCATGCCTCCGTCGCCGCGCGGGCCAGCCACGCGTCGGCGCGGCCCGGCTCGGCGTCCGTCCAGCCGGCGGCGGCCGGCAACGAGAGGTTGCGCGCGACGCCGTCGACGACGAGGGTTCGCGACTCGCCGGTCGCCGTGCCGAGCACGGCGCCGACGGCGGCCACGTCACCGGCCGCCGCGGCGACGGCAGCGGCGTGCGCGGGCGGGTGCCGCAGCAGGTCGTCGACCTCCACAGCCGGTGCCTTGCGTCCGAACAGCGCCATGTCAGCCCTTTCGCTGCTTGCGGTGCTCGCGGTAGCCCATCGCGACGAACGCGATCAGCGCCGGCACCGAGAACTTGAGGACACCCGTCCCCACGACCTTGGCGAGCAGGAACACCACGAGGGAGAACGCCACGAGCAGCGCCGCGAGGATGGCGAGCAGCTGGGCCATGCTCGTGAGGAACGTCCTCCCGTGCGCGCGCATCTCCGCGCGCTTCGCCTCGATGTCCTCGCGCTGCGCGCGGTACTGCGCCTCGTACGCCGCGATCCGCGGGTCGCCCTCGTCGCCCTCGTCGCGAGCGCGGCCGCGGCGCGGCCCCTGGTGCGCGATCCGGTCCTCGCCCGCGAAGTGCTCGATCGTGGTCCACAGCGTCGAGGGCCCGTGGCGCGAGGCGGTGCAGCGTTCGCTGATCACGTTGAAGGCGCTGACGTTCCATCCGACGGGCGGCATCGTCGCGGCGGCCACGACGTCACTGCCCGAGCACGTCGGCGGCGTCCGCAACTGGGACTACCGCTACTGCTGGCTGCGCGACGCGGCGCTGACGCTGCAGTCGCTCATGGGCGCCGGCTACACCGGCGAGGCCGCGGCCTGGCGCGAGTGGCTGCTGCGCGCGGTCGCGGGCGTGCCGGCGGAGATGCAGACGATGTACGGCGCCGCCGGCGAACGCCGTCTCCCCGAGTGGGAGGTGCCGTGGCTGCCCGGCTACGAGGGCTCGCAGCCGGTCCGTATCGGCAACGCCGCCGTCGAGCAGCTCCAGCTCGACGTGTACGGCCAGGTCATGGACGCGCTGCACCGCGCCCGCGAGGCTGGGCTCGCGCACGTGACGGAGTCGTGGGCGTTCCAGCGCGAGCTGCTGGCGTTCCTCACCGGCGCCTGGCGGGAGCCGGACGAGGGGATCTGGGAGGTACGCGGCCCGCGCAGGCACTTCACGCACTCGAAGGTGATGGCGTGGGTGGCGTTCGACAGGGCGGTGCGCGCGGTGGAGGCGTACGACCGCGAAGGCCCGGTCGAGGAGTGGCGCGCGACCCGCGACGAGATCCACGCGGAGGTCTGCGGGCGCGGCTTCGACACCCGGCGCGGGACGTTCGTGCAGCACTACGACACGACCGAGGTCGACGCGGCGCTCCTGCTGATCCCGATGACCGGCTTCCTGCCGCCCGACGACCCGCGCGTCGCCGGCACCATCGCGGCCATCCAGGAGGACCTCTGCGACGGCGGTCTCGTGCACCGCTACCGCACGCGGGCCGGCGTGGACGGGCTGCCGCCGGGCGAGGGGGCGTTCCTCGCATGCTCGTTCTGGCTGGTCGAGTGCCTCGCGCTGACGGGCCGTCGCGACGAGGCGGTGGAGCTGTTCGAACGCCTGCTCGCGCTGCGCAACGACGTCGGCCTGCTCGCCGAGGAGTACGACACGACCGCGGGACGGCAGGTCGGCAACTTCCCGCAGGCGTTCTCCCACGTCGCGCTGCTCAACGCGGCGTACACCCTGGGCGCTAGATCGGCTCGGTCGTCGTCTCCTTCACCGGAGTCATCCGCAGGACCTTGAACGACAGCTGCGTGGCGGGCCCGATGGACAGCGTGTACAGCGCGGTGCCGATCCCGACTGGCCCGCCGAGCAGCAGCCCCACGACGAACGCGCTCGCCTCCACCAGCGTCCGCGCCCAGCCGATCGACCAGCCGGCGCGCGTGTGCAGCGCCACCATGAGCCCGTCGCGCGGCCCCGCGCCGAGGTGCGCACCGATGTACAGCGCCGCGGCCACGCCGATGAGCAGCGTGCCCGCGACGAGCAGCGCGGCCTGGAGGAGCAGTCCGTCGACGGGCTCGCCGAGGCCGAGGTCGAGCAGCACGTTCTCGAACACGCCGATGAAGATCAGGTTGCTGACCGTGCCGAAGCCAGGACGTACGCCGAGCACCATCGACCCCGCGAGCACCACCGCGCCGACGAGCTGCACGATCAGCCCGAACGACAGCCCGGTGGTCTCCGCAAGGCCGCCGTGCAGCACGTCCCACGGGCTGACGCCGAGGTCGGCGCGCAGCGTCAGCACGATGCCGAACGCCGCCAGGAACAGCCCGAAGTACAGCTGCACGACTCGACGTGTCACCTGTTGGCCACCAGCATCGCGACGACGGTGAACGCCGCCGCGACGACCGAGGCCGCGGTCAGCCCGGCCGCCGTCGGCACGAACGCGTCGAGCAGCACACCGCCCACCATCTGCCCGGCGACGGTGCCGAGCGTGAGCCGCAGGACGCCGATGCGCGGCACGGTGTAGGCGCCGAGGGCGATGTACGCCGCTCCCCCGAGCCCGCCGAGGTAGAGCCCCGGGTTGCCGGGCCAGTCGAGTCCGGACGGCGCGCTCACGAGCACCGCCAGCAGCAGCGCCGTCGTCCCCACGAGGAACGACACCGACGCCGCCACGAGCGCCTCCCCTGACGCGCGCTGGAGGTGGCCGTTGGCGGCCTGCTGCAGTGCCGTACCGAAGCCCGCGACGCCCACGACGGTCAGCAGCAGCGGCCGTACCTCGCCGCTCTGCCCGACCGTTCCCACGAGCAGGCCGACGACGGCGAGCAATGACCCGACGAGGCGAGGCGGCGTCAGCGGCTGGCGGCCGCGCGGCGAGATGCCGAAGCGGTCCACGACGAGGCTGCCCGTCGTCGCGCCCGCCACGATCGCGACGCCGGTCAGCGCGACGCCGACCTCGGGGACGGCCGCCGCCGACGTCGCCACGAGCAGCGCGCCAGCGAGCCCGCCGAGCCACCACCACCAGCGGGTGCCCGTACGCAGCCGCCGCGCGCCCCGCCACCGACCCGACAGGACGGCGGCGGTGAGCAGCACGAGCAACCCCACGCTGAACGACACCAGCGCCGCGACGACCGCGTCGCCGAGGCGGGTGCGCAGGGCGCCGTTGACCCGCGCTTGTGACGCGAGCGCGGCGCCGGCGACGGCGGCGAGGAGCGAGAGGCGCCCGGCGCGCTCCGTCACTCGACGATCTTGGAGATGGGCAGCTCCAGGATGTCCCGCGCGCCGGCCGACTTCAGCGCGGGGATCAGCGTGTTGACGCCCTGCTTCGCGACGACGGTCTCGACGGCGTGGAAGCCGCCGTTCGCCAAGGCCGTGACGGTCGGCGACGTCATCGCCGGCAGGACGTCGAGGACCGCGGACAGAGAGGCGTCGGGCACGTTGAGCTTGAGCAGCACCTTGCCGCGCGCGTTGATGGCGCCGAGCAGCAGCGTCGCGATGTCGTCCATGGCCGCGCGCTTGGCCTCGTCGCCGTACGCGGCGGCGTTCGTGATGAGCTCGGTGCGCGAGACGAGCAGCGTCTCGATGACCTTGAGGCCGTGCTTGCGCAACGACGTGCCGGTCTCGGTGAGGTCCACGATCGCGTCGACGATGTCGGGGACCTTGGCCTCGGTGGCGCCGTACGACGGCACGATGACCGCCTCGACACCGGCCTTCGCGAAGAAGCGGCGGGTCAGCTCGGGGAACTCCGTCGAGACGCGGATGCCGTTGGGCAGGTCGGCGCCGGTCTCGGCAGGGTGCTCCTTGGGCACGGCGAGCACGATCTTCACCGGGTTGCTGGTGGCCTTGCTGTACTCCAGCTCGGTGATGGAGACGACGTCGCTGTCGGTCTCGGTGATCCAGTCGCGGCCGGTGATGCCGACGTCGAACAGCCCCTGCTCGACGTACTCCGGGATCTCCTGCGGCCGCAGGAACATCACGCGGTCGATGCGGGGGTCGTCGATGGCGGCGCGGTAGTCGCGGTCGGAGCCGCGGCGGACCGAGAGGTCGGCGGCCTCGAACAGCGCGAGGGTGGCGGACTCCAGCGAGCCCTTGGGAAGAACGAGGGAGAGCACTAGCGCATGGCTCCTGACCCGTGACCGTCGCGAGCGACGGTCACGATGGTGGATCGCAAGGCGGACGTGCCCGGCGTAGCAGCGCTACGCCGGGTGCGGACAACGCGGCGAGGCGCCGTCGTGGGCGGCGCGCAGCAGGTCGGCGGGTTGGGAGCCACGAGCTAGGACCTGCCACGGATGTCGTCGAGCACGGAGAGGGTCTCGAGCACGGCCCGTACGGCCTCGCGCCCCTTGTCGAGCCGCTCGCGCGCCTGCGCGAGGTCGTCGACGGTGAGGACGCCGAAGCCGACGGGCAGCCGATGGTCCAGCGACACCCGCAGGCAGCCGTCGGTGACGGCGCGGCAGACGTAGTCGAAGTGCGGTGTCCCCCCGCGGATGACGACGCCGAGGCAGACGATGCCGTCCACCCGCTTCGAGCTCGCCAGCGCCTCCGCGACAACAGGCAGCTCGAACGCCCCCGGCGCGCGCAGCACCTCGACGTCCTCGTCGCGTACGCCGCCCAGCCTCGCCTCCGTGACGGCGCCGTCGAGCAGCGCGTCGGCGATCTCTCCGTGCCAGCGACCCGCGACGATCGCGAGGCGCTTGCCGGCCCCGTCGATGCGTGCGTTGTCCGGCGAGCCCGTACCGCTCACTGGACGGCCTCTGGCAGCGGGTCGGCGCTGGCCTCGGTGGGCTCGTCCATCGCGTCGATCGCGCCGGGCAGGTCGAGCAGGTGACCCATCTTCTCCTGCTTGGTACGCAGGTACGCGATGTTGTCGGCCGTCGGCTCGGTCTTCATGGGGACGCGCTCGACGATCTCCAGGCCGTACCCCTCGAGCCCCGCGCGCTTGCCGGGGTTGTTGGTGAGCAGGCGCATGGTGCGGATGCCGAGGTCGACGAGGATCTGCGCGCCGGTGCCGTAGTCGCGCGCGTCGGCGGGCAGGCCGAGCTGGAGGTTGGCGTCGACCGTGTCGGCGCCGGCGTCCTGCAGCTGGTACGCCTGCAGCTTGTGCATGAGGCCGACGCCGCGGCCCTCGTGCCCGCGGACGTAGAGGACGGCGCCGCGCCCCTCGGCGGCGATGCGTTCGAGCGAGGCGTCGAGCTGCGTGCCGCAGTCGCAGCGCGTGGACCGGAACACGTCGCCCGTCAGGCACTCGGAGTGCACCCGGACGAGCACCCGCTCGCCGTCGCCGATCTCGCCGCGGACGAGGACGACGTGCTCCACGCCGTCGAACGTCGAGCGGTAGCCGTACGCCGTGAACTCCCCGTGCCGCGTCGGGATGCGCGCCTCGGCGACGCGTTCGACCTGCTTCTCGAACCGGCGCCGGTACGCGATGAGGTCGGCAATCGAGATGAGCGTGAGGTCGTGCTCACCGGCGAACGCCTTGAGCTCCTCCAGCCGCGCCATGTCGCCGTCGTCCTTCTGCGACACGATCTCGCAGAGCACGCCGGCGGGCTTGAGCCCCGCCATCCGCGCGAGGTCCACGGCGGCCTCGGTGTGGCCGGGACGGCGCAGTACGCCCCCCTCCTTGGCCCGCAGCGGCACGACGTGGCCAGGCCGCGTGAAGTCCTCGGGGCCCGACTCGGGGTCGGCGAGCAGGCGCATCGTCCGCGCGCGGTCGATCGCGGAGATGCCGGTCGAGACGCCGTCGCGGGCGTCGACCGAGACGGTGTACGCGGTCCCGCGCTTGTCCTGGTTGACGTGGTACGCCGGCGGCAGCTCCAGCCGGTCGCAGTCGGCGTCGGTGAGCGGCACGCAGATGTAGCCGGACGTGTAGCGCACCATGAACGCCACCAGCTCCGGCGTGGCCTTCTCCGCCGCGAAGATGAGGTCGCCCTCGTTCTCGCGGTCGGCGTCGTCCACGACGACGACGGCCTTCCCCGCGGCGATGTCCGCCACCGCCTGCTCGATCGGGTCGAACTCCGTCATGTCGCAGCACCCTTCGCGAGCAGTCGTTCGACGTACTTCCCCAGCACGTCCACCTCGACGTTCAGCGGGTCGCCAGGACCCTTGCGCCCCAGCGTGGTCAGCTCCAGCGTGGCCGGGATCAGGCTGACCGTGAGGTGCGCGTCGCCGGCCTCGACGACGGTGAGGCTGACGCCGTCGAGCGTGACCGAGCCCTTCTCGACGACGTACCGCGCGAGGTCTTCGGGGATGCCGACGCGGACGACGCCCTCGACGTGCGACTCGATGGCGCCTACGCCGTCGACGTGCCCCTGGACGACGTGGCCGCCGAAGCGGCCGTCGGCCTTCATGGGGCGTTCGAGGTTGACGGGGTCGCCCGCGGTCAGCGCGCCGAGCGAGGTCCGCTTGAACGTCTCCGCCATCACGTCGGCGGCGAACGTGTCGCCGTCGAGGTCCGTCACGGTGAGGCAGCAGCCGTTGACGGCGATGCTGGCGCCGTACGTCGCGTCGCTCGTCACCAGCGGCCCGCGCACGACGAGCCGCGTGTCCGTGACCTCCACGACGGACCCGAGCTCCTCCACGATGCCGGTGAACATCACGGTCTCCAGGTGAGTCGTACGTCGTCGCCGACGCGGGTCACGTCGTCGAGCCGCAGCCGCCAGGCGGCGTCGATCGTGGGGGCGCCGGCGTTGTCGAGCAGCGGGCGGCCGGCGCCGATCGCGACGGGGGCGACGTAGCCGACGACCCGGTCCACGAGGCGCTCGTCCACGAACGTCCCCGCCAGCTTCGGCCCGCCCTCGACGAGCAGGTGGCGTACGCCGCGCTCGTACAGGTCCGCGAGCAGCGCGCGGACGTCGGTGTGGCCGTCGGCGGCAGCGGGGAGGACGACGCACTCGGCCTTGGTGCCGGCCGGCGGCTGGACAGTCGTCGCAACGAGCGTGGGCGCCGCGCCGTCGAGCACGCGCGCCGTGGCGGGCACCCTGAACCGCGAGTCCACGACGACGCGCAGCGGCTGGCGCGCCGCGAGCTCGCCGCCGGAGCGGACGGTGAGGTGCGGGTCGTCGGCGCGCACGGTGCTGATGCCGACGGCGATCGCGTCGACCTCGCCGCGGAGGCGGTGCACGTCGGCCCGCGCCTCGGGTCCGGTGACCCACCTCGAGGTGCCGTCGGCGGCGCTGACGCGGCCGTCGAGGGAGGCGGCGTACTTCCAGGTCACGAACGGCCTGCGCTCGCGGACGGCGAGCAGCCAGGCCTCGTTGACCCGCGCGGCCTCGTCGGCGAGCGGCCCCTGCTCGCCGATCGTGGGCGGCTGGGTGGGGTCGGCGACGCCGTAGACGACGCGCTCGACGCCGCCGGCGCGGAGGGCGTCGGCGCAGGCGCCCGTACGGCCCCGCGTGGCGCAGGGTGAGAGCGTGACGACGGCGGTCCCGCCGCGCGCGCGTTCCCCGGCGGCGCGCAACGCGACGACCTCGGCGTGGTCGCGGGCCTCGTACACATGGAAGCCCTCCCCCACGACCTCGCCGGCGGCGGAGAGGATCACGCAGCCGACGGTGGGGTTGGGGGCGGTGCGGCCCAGCGCCGACGCGGCGAGCGCAATGGCGCGGCGCATGGCCGACTCGATCGGGTCCATCGCCACCTCCCTCGCGCGTCGGGTGCGCTTCGGGGGTGTGCGGGCGCGCGCGAACGAGCGCCCGCGCGCTGCCTCTCATCCAGACTGTGACTGTCGGTCCAGGAGTTCCACCTGGTCCACCGTTGGCTGGCTGCGAACGGGTCGCGGACTGTGACCGCCGGTTCGGAGTTGCACCGACCCCGGAGCGCGCGTGCGCACCCATTGTCGCACGCGGCGCGCTCGGCACCGAACGGCGTTCGGTCAGGTCCGCCCCCGCTCGTTCTCTGCAGTCCACGCGCCGGTCTCGAGCGTGATGATCTTCAAAGAACGGGAGGGCGCCCCAGGCAGTTGACGGGCCGCGGACCGGCGCGGGTGGGCGCGGGTGGGCGCGGTCAGTCCATGCGGGGCGTGCCGCGGCGGTCGATCGCGATGGACGACCCCATCCGCGTCTTGGCGACCTTCTTCATCTCGGTGGCGACGTCGACGACCTCGCGCTTGTCCGCGAACATCCGGTTGCCCGACATCGCGATGCCGATGGACACCGACACGAGCGGGAACCGCCGCGCCTTGCCCTGGCGGTCGGTGACCTCGATGTAGCCGCGTTCGGCGTCCATCTGGTCGTGCAGCCGCGCGGCCGAGGAGTCGAACACGTCCACGACGCGCTTGGCGAACGGCTCGGCCTGCTCGGGCAGCGACACGACGACGAAGTCGTCGCCGCCGATGTGCCCGAGGAACGGCGCCGGCTCCCCCGCCTCCATGACCGCGCGGCGCGCGGCCGTGGCGAGCAGCGTGATGACCTCGTCGCCGCGCAGGAAGCCGTAGCAGTCGTTGAACGCCTTGAAGTTGTCGAGGTCGAGGTAGAGCACGGCGAACGGCTCCGCCTTGACGACGCGCTCGGCCAGCTCCTCCTCGATCCGGTGGTTGCCGGGGAGGCCGGTGAGCGGGGAGACGGCGCGCATCTCGGCGTTGCGGCGCAGCGTGGAGCGCACGCGCGCCACGAGCTCGAGGGTGTCGAACGGCTTGATGATGTAGTCGTCGGCACCCGCGGTGAGGCCGACGACCTTGTCGGCGGACAGCGACTTCGCGGTGAGCATGATGACCGGGAGGTTGGCGGTCGCGGGGTTGGCGCGCAGCCGCCGGCACAGCTCCACGCCGTCGACCTTCGGCATCATCACGTCGAGGAGGACGAGGTCGGGAGTCTCCTCGTCGATGGACTTCTCCGCCTGCTCGCCGTCGTGCGCGACGCGCACGTCGAAGCCCTCGAGGCGCAGGTTGATCTCGATGAACCGCGCGATGTCGGTGTCGTCGTCGACGACGAGGACGGTCGCCACTACGCGACCGCCATGGCCCTGTCGGCGGCGGCCTTGATCGCCGCGCCGGCTGCGGCCGGGTCGGCCGCGTCGAAGACCGCCGAGCCTGCTACGAACACGTCCGCTCCCGCCTCCGCGCACTGCGCCGCCGTGTCGGCGTTGATCCCGCCGTCCACTTCGAGCCACAGGGAGAGGTCGCGGTTCGCTATCGCCTGCCGCGCCTCACGGATCTTGGGCAGCATCTCGGCCATGAACCGCTGCCCGCCGAAGCCGGGCTCGACCGTCATCACCAGCACCATGTCGAACTCGTCCAGGATGTCCAGGTACGGCGCCAGCGCGGTGCCCGGCTTGACCGCCAGGCCTGCCTTGCCACCGTTGGAACGGATGGCCCGCGCTGTCTGCACGGGGTCCATCGCGGCTTCGACGTGGAACGTCACGAGCGTGGCGCCGTACGCAACGTACTCCGGAGCCCAGCGGTCGGGGTCGGCAATCATGAGATGCAGGTCGAGCGGCAACGACGTCGCGCGGCGCAGCGACTCGACGACGACCGGGCCGAGCGTGAGGTTGGGGACGAAGTGGTTGTCCATCACGTCCACGTGGAGCAGGTCCGCGACGGACTCGACCCGGGCGGCCTCGTCGGCAAGGCGCGCGAAGTCGGCCGACAGGATGCTCGGCGCGAGCTGAGTGGGCAAGCAGGGTCTCCCGGCTCCGGTCCCCGTTCAGGGTCAAGCGAAGTCTAGCGACGATCAGGTGACGATTCGGCGTAGTCGGGCAACGAACATCGCGTCCGTTCCGTGCCTGTGCGGCCAGAGCTGCGTGTCGCCGAGCCGTTCGACGCCCTCCGCGGCGTCGACGACGTCGCGGGTCTCCGCACGGTGGGGCGAGCAGACGACGTAGACGACGTAGCCGCCGGGCTTCACGGCGTCGATGGCGGCCGCGAGCAGGCCCCGCTGGAGCGCCTGGAGGGGTGCTACGTCACCCGGCGTACGCCGCCACCGCGCCTCGGGCCGCCTGCGCAGCGCGCCGAGGCCGGTGCAGGGCGCGTCGAGCAGCACGCCGTCGAACGTGCCCGGCGCCCAGGGGCCGCGCAGGCCGTCGCCGGTGACGACGGCGGTGGGTACGCCGCGCGCGGCGGCGACGTTCTCCGCGACGAGCGTGGCGCGGTGCGGGTGCAGCTCGTTCGCGACGATCCGGCCGCCGTCGAGCGTGCCGGCGAGCAGCGCGGTCTTGCCGCCGGGGCCCGCGCAGAGGTCGAGCACGTCGTGGCGCCCTGGTCCGAGCAGCTCGGGCAGCACGAGGGCGGCGTACTGGCTCCCCTCGTCCTGCACGCCGGCGCTGCCGTCGCGCACGGCGGGCACGTCGCCGGGGTCGCCCCCGCGCAGGCGTACGGCGTAGGGGCTCAGCGGTCCGGCCTCCGCCTCGAGGCCGGCGGCCGCGCAGGAGGCGACGAGGCCGTCGCGCGCGATGCGCCCTGGGCGGGCGACGAGGTGGACCTCGGGGCGCAGGTCGTCGGCTCTGAGCGCGTCGGCGGCCTCGTCGCCCAGCACGTCCACGAACGCGTCCACGATCCAGCGCGGGTGCGCGGTCTCGATCGCGAGCGCGTCGAGCGGGTCGGCGGGCAGGCCGAGGTCGCCGTCGCGCTCGGCGACCCGGCGCATGACGGCGTTGACGAACTTCGCCGCCCCCGGCCCCGCCACGTGCTTGGCCAGGTCGACGGTCGTGGAGACCGCGGCGTGCGGGGCGACGCGGGTGCGCAGGAGCTGGTACGCCCCCACGCGGAGCACGTCGCGGACCGGCGGGTCCATCTCCGAGACCGGCCGCGACGAGCAGAGGCCGAGGACGTGGTCGAGCGTGCCGAGCGCGCGCAGGGTGCCGTAGCCGAGCTCCGCGGCGAACGCCCGCTCCCGCGCGTCGAGCCCGTACAGGAGCGTGGGGAGGAGCAGGTTGGCGTACGCGTCGCGTTCGTCGACGGCGCGGAGCAGCTCGTACGCGACGTTGCGCGCGTCGCGGTTCCTCACGCGAACGCCGCGCCGTCGGCGAGGCGCAGCCCGCGCGCCCAGTCGGCGGCGGGCATCGGCTTCTTGCCCTCCGCGCGGACCTCGCCGAGGCGGACGGGCCTGTCGGCGGTGCCGACCTCGACGCCCTGCTTCGTGACGCGGAGGACGCCGGGCGGGAGCGGGCCGGCGTCGGATCGTGACACCGGGCCGAGCTTGACCCGGCCGCCGTTCAGCGTGGTCCAGGCGCCCGGGTTGGGCGTCGCGGCGCGGATGAGCCGGTCGACGCGGAGCGCGGGGGCGGTCCAGTCGACGCGTACGTCCTCGGGGCCGAGCTTGGGCGCGAGGGAGACGCCGTCGTTCGGCTGGGGCACGGCCCGGAGCTCGCCGTCCTCGATCCCGTCGAGCGTGGCGACCAGCAGGTGCGCGCCGCTGACGGCGAGGCGCTCGAGGAGGGCGCCGGAGGTGTCGGCCGGCCTGATCTCCTCGGTGACGACGCCGAGCACCGGGCCGGTGTCGAGCCCCTCCTCGAGCACGAACGTCGTCGCGCCCGTCACCTCGTCGCCGTGCAGGACGGCGTGCTGGACGGGCGCCGCGCCGCGCCAGGCGGGGAGCAGCGAGAAGTGAAGGTTGACCCAGCCGTGGCGCGGCAGGTCGAGGAGCGGCTTGGGGATGAGGGCGCCGTACGCGACGACGGGGCAGCAGTCGGGCGCGAGGTCGCGCAGCGCGGCCTGGAACTCCTCGTCGCGCGGAGTCGCGGGTTGCAGGACCGGCACGCCGGCCTCGTCGGCGGTGACCGCCACCGGCGAACGCCGCTCGTGCCGGCCGCGACCCGCCGGCGCGTCGGGGCGCGTGACGACGGCCACGACCTCGTGGCGGGACGCCAGCAGCGCGCGGAGGGAGGGGACGGCGGGCGCCGGCGTACCGGCGAAGACGACGCGCACTAGCCCGCGGCTCCCGCGAGGGACCGCCGGTTTCGTGATCTTGGTGATGTTTCGGCTGCCCGGGCGACCGAAACATTGCCAAGATCACGAAAGGCGGCGGGTGCGGCGGGGGCCACCCGCGCCGGGACGATGCGCACGCGGCTAGCGGCCCGTGCCGTACATCGGGTGCGGCGACGGCTTCACGACCGGCGGCGCGGCCCACTCGGCCTCGCGGATCGCCTTCATCGCGGCCTTCTTCGTCTCCGGGTCGAGCAGGTCCACGAAGATGACGCCGTCGAGGTGGTCGGTCTCGTGCTGGAGGCAGCGGGCGAGCACCTCGCTGCCCTCGATGGTCACGGGGTCGCCGTACATGTTGAACCCGGCGGCGACGACGTTGGCGGACCGCTTCAGGGGGAACGACAGCCCGGGCAGCGACAGGCAGCCCTCGTCGCCGTCCTGCAGCTCGTCCGACTTCGTCACGATCACGGGGTTGACGAGGTGGCCCTCGTTGTCGTCGACGTCGTAGGTGAACACCCGCAGGCTGACGCCGATCTGCGGCGCGGCGAGGCCGGCGCCGGGAGCGTCGAGCATCGTCTCGCGCAGGTCGCGGACGAGGTTGCGCAGCTCCTTGTCGAACGTCGTCACCGGCGCGGCGGGCGTACGCAGCACGGGGTCGCCGAGCAGCCGGATCTCCTGGACGGACATGACACAGAGTCTACGGGCGGCGCCGGTGTGTCGCGGCGCCGCCCGTAGAACCCCTAGTAGCGCTTGGCGAAACGGCCTGATGGTGGCCGAGCGTGACCGGCCGCGTCCCAGGTGAGCGCTTTCGCTCTGATCGGGGTGCGATCTGCGCTTTTTCCCCGCACGGCCCGCACCCCCGGTTGCGGAGCCGACCCGAGCACCGTCACCGCACGTGATCATGCGCGGCGTTTCGCCAAGCCCTCCTAGATCAGAACTGCAGGCTCCACGAGTCGATGTAGCCCGTGTCGCCGGTGTAGACGTCCTGCACGCGGAGCTTCCACGTGCCTGCGCGCACCTCGGAGGAGGCGTTGACGGTGTACGTCGTGATGACGTTGTCCGCCGAGTCGGAGCTGTTCGAGCTCTTGAGCAGGTACAGCGACCCGTCCGGGGCGACCAGGTTGATGACGAGGTCGCCGCGGTACGTGTGCTTGATGTCGACGGGCACCTGCAGCGCGCTCGGCGCGTTGCCCGTGCCGGTCACGACGAGCGGGCTCTCGACCGTCGCGTTGTCGCTGATCGTGTAGTTGTTCGCGTTCGTGAACAGCGACCCGCCGCCGCCACCGCCCATGACCGAGGTGATGGTCGCGGCGGCGTCGACGAGACCCGCGCCGCAGCCACCCGAGCAGGAGCCGGGGATCGCGCGGACGTTGGCCTTGAGCGACGACTCGACCTGGGCCGGCGTCAGCGCGGCCTTGCTGAGCATGAGCGCGACGAGGCCCGCGACGTGCGGGGTCGCCATGCTCGTGCCCTCGTAGTAGACGTACGTCTCCGTGCCCGGCGTGGTAGTGCCGGTGTTGAGCGTCGAGGCGATGCCGTCGGCGCCCGCGACGTCGGTCTCGCCGCCCGGCGCGGACACGTCCACGACGGTGCCGTAGTTGGAGTACGACGCGCGGTTGCCGGCGCGGTCGAGCGCCGCGACGGTGACGACGTTGGCGCAGTTGGCCGGCTGCGAGGACGACGCGTTGGTGTTCTCGTTGCCCGCCGCGACGACGACCGTGGTGCCGCGGCCGACGGCCGAGTTGATGGCGTTCTGGTACGTCGCGCCGCAGGTGCCGCCGCCGCCGAGGCTCATGTTGACGACCTTCGCCGGGTTGGCGTTGGCGGGGATGCCGCTGACGGTGCCGCCGGAGGCCCAGATGATGCCGTCGGCGATGTCGGACAGCGTGCCGCCGCACTTGCCGAGGACGCGGACGGGGACGACCTTCGCGTTGAAGGCCACGCCCGCGACGCCCTTGGCGTTGTTGGACACCGCGGCGACCGTGCCGGCGACGTGCGTGCCGTGCCACGACGAGTTGGAGCCGTACGGCAGCCCGCACTCGCCTGCCGCCCACCAGTCGCCCTGGTCGGCCGGGTTGCTGTCGCGGCCGTTGCCGTCGCGCGCGGCCGTGGACGACGAGATGAAGTCGTAGCCGGCCAGGACATTGGCCGCCAGGTCGGAGTGCGTAGTGATGCCGGTGTCGACGACGGCGACGACCTGGCCGGTGCCGGTCGCGTTGTCCCAGGCGGCGGGGAGCCTCATGCCCGCGGTCGCCTCGTGGTAGTGCCACTGCAGGTTGTAGTACGTGTCGTTCGGCGTGTACGTCGCCCGCATGACCGCGTCGGGCTCGACGTAGGCGACGCCCTCACGTGCCGCGAACGCCCCCAGCAGCGCGCGCGACTCGGTGGCGTCGAGCATCCGGCCGGTCGAGAACAGCACGCCGCCCGTGGCGATGCGGCGGACGAAGCCGAGCGTGTGCGTCGTGCTCGCCGCGGCCAGCTCGGCCCGCGCGGCGGTGTCGCTGACGGCGGCCGGGGTGCCGGCCTCGAAGTGGACGATGAAGCGGTCGTACGTGCTGGTGCCGACGGCCGCGATGTTGGCGCGGCCGGTGGCGCGTGGGGCGGCCGCGGTGGCGGTCGTACCCGTCAGTGCCGCTGCTCCCGCGATCGCGATGGTCGCGACCGTGGCGCAGAGGCGAGTGGAAAGCCTCAACTCAGTTCCTCCCAGGTACCCCCCTGGAATCGGACATAACGGGCCGAACCTAGTGGGCGGGCCCACGCGAGCGATAGACCCCACGCCTAAACGAGGGTGAGCGGGTCGAGCTCCACGCGGACCGACTCGGCAGCCTTGCGCGCGGACCGCGCGGCGAGGCCGACCTTGAGTGCCGCGGCGAGCGCCCTCCCCTGCTCCCTGGGCACGCGGACGAGGGCGCGCTCGCCGTCGCCGTACGGCACCGGGCCGAGCACGTCGGCCCCCTCCGGCAGCGGCGCGGCGGCGAGCAGGTCGGCCACCGCGTCGGCACTGCCGTCGACCGCGGCCATGCGCACCGCGGGCGGGAACGCGAGCGCGGTCCGGTCGGCGGCCTCGCGGCGGGCGTACCAGGCCGGGTCCCAGCGGACCAGCGCCTGGACCGCGGGCACCGTGCCCTCGGCCATGACGACGACCCGCCCGCCTTCGCCCGCGGGCCTGCACAGCGCGGCGGCGGCGGCCCAGCGGCGCAGCGCCTCCTCCCCCGCGCGCAGGTCGGCGCGGGACAGCAGCGCCCAGCCGTCGAGCAGGAGGACGGCGCCGTAGCCGCCGTCGGCGACCGGCTCCGCGCCGGGCGTCGCGACGACGAGCGCGGGCTTGGCGTCGACGGTCGTCACGATCGACTCGCGGTCGGACGTGCGCACCGGCGTCCCTGGGAACGCCCTGCCGAGCTCCTCCGCCGTACGCCGGCTCCCCACCACCACCGCGCGCAGCTCCTGGCCGCCGCACGCGCCGCACGCCCAGTCGGCGGCGGGGCGGCCGCACCACCGGCAGCCGGGCGCAGGCCCGCCCGCGCGCGCGAGCGGCCCCGCGCAGGCGCCGCAGCGCGCGGGGGTGCGGCAGTGGCCGCAGGCCAGCGACGGCTGGTAGCCCGTGCGCGGCACCTGCACCAGCACCGGCGCGCCGCTCGCCAGGGCCGCGCGCGCGGCCTGCCAGGCGAGCGAGGGCAGCCGCGCGGTGGCGGCGGCGGGGTCGCGGGCCTGCTCGACGTCGTTGCCCGCGACCTCGATCCGCGGCGCGGCCTGGCGCACGGCGGCGCGCGGCGCCAGCAGCGGCTTGGCCCACCCCGACTCCACGAACGTCGCCGCCTCCACGCTCGGCGCGTACGCCCCCACGAGCAGCCCCGCGCCCTCCCGATGCGCGCGGAGGGCGAGGACGTCGCGGACGTGGGGGTACGGCGCGCGCGGCTCCTTGTGCAGGTCGTCGCCGTCGTCCCAGCAGACCGCGAGCCCGAGGTCGCGGACGGGCGCCCACGCGGCGGCGCGGGTGCCGAGGACGCAGCGGGTGGCCCCGCGGCGGACGGCGAGCCAGCGGCGGTAGCGCTCGGCGGGCCCGAGGTCGGCGGTGAGGGCGACGTACGAGCCCGGCAATACCACGTCGAACGCCGCCGCCACCCTGGCCAGGTCGCGCGCGTCGGGCACGACGACGCAGACGCCGCGCCCCGCGGAGAGCGTCGCGGCCGCCGCCGTCGCGACCTGCGCGGGCCAGTCCGCGCCGGGCAGCGCCCACCAGACCGCGCGCGGCGCGTTGCCCCCCGCCAGCGCAGTGACGTAGGCCGTGCCGTGGTCGTACGCCGCCCAGTCGCCGGCCCCGGGCGGCGCCACTGCAGGGATCTCGACGGCGCGCGGCGCCTCCTTCTCGACGCGGGCGTGGCGGGGCGGAACGGCGAGGCGTACGACGTCCCCGAACGTCCCCGCCCACCGGTCCGCCACCTCCCGGCAGAGCCCGGCGACCTCCGGCGAGAGCACCGGCTCGGCGGAGACGGACTTGGCGACGGGCGTGAGCTTGTCGACGCCGGACGTCGCGGCGCGCGCGAGCACCCAGCCGTCGACGAGCCGGCCCGCGAAGCGCACCCGGACCCGCGACCCAGGGACGACCGCCTCGTCCAGCGCCTCGGGGACGGCGTAGTCGAAGACGCGGTCGAGGTGCGCCAGCGGCACGTCGACCGCGACCTGGGCTACGGGCGCGTCCACAGCACCGTTCTACAGGCCCGGTGTGACATGTCCGTCGAGGAAGCGGTTCAGCGCCCGCCACCACACCGCCCACTGGTTGACGTCGTGGAGGAACGCGTCCACGTCGTACGGGCCCGCGAGCGTGCGCCAGCGCGGCGGGTCGCCGATGGGGGCGGCCTTCATCGCGCGGTTGAGCAGGCGGTGTCCGTCGTACGCCGTGACCGCCGCGACGAGCCGGGCCCGCAGGAGGGCGTACTCGGTCTGCTTGCGTTCGGCGCGCGCCGCCCACTCCACCGCCCAGCGCGCCTGGTACGCGTGCCGCGACGAGGGGTCGGCGCCGCAGCCCGGATCGAGCTCGGGGAGGTCGTACAGGTGCGAAACCGCGTGGTCGCCGATGAGCCCGCGCGGCAGCGTCGCCGCGAGGCCGCTGAGCCGGTCCTCCTGGCGGATGTCGCGCGTGACGCGGACGGCCCACCGCTGGAAGTGGTTGAGCTTGTCCGCGGAACGGCGCCACTGGACCTGCTGACGGATCTCGATGTCGGGGTACGCGCGCAGGTCGACCGCGTCGAGCGCGTCGTCCCAGTCCTCGGGCACGCCGTTGCCGACGTGGAGGTGCTGGGCGATGCGCCGCCGGTGGGCACGCTTGATCCGCGCGATGTCCTTCGCGGACTCGCGTGACGTGGACGGCAGGATGGAACGCGCCATGTCGCGGCGCTTGTCGAATGAGGAACGCATGACGAAGCCCCCCTCCCTAGGGGGTGGTCAGAGGGCCGGGGCTTCTCCCCAGCCGCTACCGGCTTGTCATGCACTCCTTGCGCAACGCGTTCTCCTCGGTCGGGAAATGACAGCCACGCAGGGTCCACCCAGGACCCCTGCGGCGCAACGGGTTTTAGGACGCGGCGTGGCGCAGCATCGCCTCGACGACGCGGTCGACGTCGGCCTCGTCGGTGGCCCAGTCGGAGACGGAGATGCGCATCAGGCGCTCGCCACGGAACGTCGTCCCGCTGAGGAACGCCGTCCCCTCCGCCCGCACCCCGGCCATGACGGCGTCGGCGAGTCGGCCGTGGTCGCCGTCGGCGGCGAGCCAGCGGACGAGGACCTGGTTGGAGACGACCTCGTTGACGATCTCGGCGCGGCCGCTCGCGGCGAGCGCGCCGGCGAAGCGCCGCGCGAGCCGTACGGTGCGCTCGACCACCTCGGCGAGGCCGTCGCGGCCGAGCGAGCGCAGCGTGGCGTAGACGCCGACGCCCCTGGCCCGCCGGGAGAACTCGGGGTTCCAGTCCATCGGGTCGCGGGGGCCCGCGCCCTGCTCGAGGTACGCCGCCTGGATGCTCGTCGCGGCGCGGTGCGCGGGGGCGTTGCGGCAGATCGCGATGCCGCAGTCGTACGCGACGTTGAGCAGCTTGTGGCCGTCGGTGGACCACGAGTCGAGGCGGTGGAGGCCGCGCACGTGCTCGGCCATCCCCGGCGCCGCGGCCGCGAGCAGCATCACGGCGCCGTCGACGTGGACCCACGTGGGGTGCCCGGCGGCGCGGCGGGCGTCGGCGATGTCGGCCACCGCGTCGAAGTGGTCGAACGACCCGGTGTTGATGTTGGCGCACTCCACGGTGACGATCGCCGGCCCCTCGACCGTCGCGAGCGCCGTCTCCAGCGCGTCGGGGCGCATCCGGTCCTGGTCGTCCGACGGCACCGTGACCGCGGCGCGTTCGCCCAGGCCGAGGAAGCGCAGCGCCCGCGGCACCGTCGAGTGCACGCCTTCCTTGAGCACGACGGAGACGCGCGGAGCGCCGTAGATGCCGTCCTGCTCGACGTCCCAGCCTGCCTGCTTGAGCACCTCGTGGCGCGCGGCGGCAAGGCAGGTGAAGTTGGCCATCTGCCCGCCGGTGACGAAGCCGACGCCGGAGTCCGCGGGGAGGCCGAGCAGATCGAGCAGCCACTCGGCGGCCAGCTCCTCGGCGACCGAGACGCCCGGGGTCGGCGGGAAGAGCCCGGCGTTCTGGTCCCACGTCGACACGAGCAGCTCCGCGCCCCACGACGCCGGGTGCAGCCCGCCGATGACGAACCCGAAGAACCGCCCCGAGTTGAACGCCGTGACGTACGGCCCCAGGTCCCGCGCCAGCTCCGCGACGACCTCGGCCGGGTCCTTACCCTCCGCCGCCGGCGGCTTGTCGAGCACGGCGCGGATCTCGTCGTACGTGCCCTCGGGGTAGACGCGGCGTTCGGGCAGCGACTCCAGATGCCCGAGCGCCGCGGGAGCGACGACGTCGAGGACAGCCCGCCAGTCAGAGGTCCGCATGCCGCGATCTTGGCACTGGGGGGATCGCAACGAGCAACGGCCGGGGGCTCCCGGTTCCGCGACCACAGCGACGCAGTCGCCCTAGCGGAACCGGGGAGCCCCCGGCCGTCAGAATTGCTTAGGACCCGGCAGCGGCACGGAGCGCGTCAGCGCGGTCCGTCGACTCCCAGGAGAACTCCTTCTCGTCCCGGCCGAAGTGCCCGTACGCCGCGGTCTTGGCGTAGATCGGGCGCAGCAGGTCGAGGTCGCGGATGATCGCGGCCGGACGCAGGTCGAAGACCGTGTCCACGGCCTTCTGGACCGCGTCCAGCGACACCGTCTCGGTGCCGAAGCAGTCGACGAACAGCGACACCGGGTGCGCCTTGCCGATCGCGTACGCGACCTGCACCTCGCAGCGCTTGGCGAGCCCGGCCGCGACGACGTTCTTCGCGACCCAGCGCATGGCGTACGCCGCCGAGCGGTCGACCTTGGACGGGTCCTTGCCGGAGAACGCGCCGCCGCCGTGGCGGGCCATGCCGCCGTACGTGTCGACGATGATCTTGCGACCGGTGAGGCCGGCGTCGCCCATGGGGCCGCCGATCTCGAACTTGCCGGTCGGGTTGACGAAGACGCGGTAGCCCTCGTAGTCGAGGCCGAGGCGCTGCAGCTCCGGCTCGATGACGTGCTCGATGACGTCGGGCTTGAGCAGCGTGTCGATGTCGATGTCGCCGGCGTGCTGCGACGACACGACGACGGTGTCGACGCGGACGGGGGCGCCGTTCTCGTACTGGATGGAGACCTGGGTCTTGCCGTCGGGGCGGAGGTACGGGATCACGCCGCCCTTGCGCACCTCGGAGAGGCGGCGGGAGAGCCGGTGCGCCAGCGCGATCGGCAACGGCATGAGCTCGTCGGTCTCGTCGCAGGCGTACCCGAACATCATCCCCTGGTCGCCGGCGCCCTGGCGGTCGAGGTCGTCCTCGACCGACTCGCCGGTGCGCGCCTCGAACGCCGCGTCGACGCCCTGCGCGATGTCCGGCGACTGCGAGCCGATGGAGACCGAGACGCCGCACGACGCGCCGTCGAAGCCCTTCTTCGACGAGTCGTACCCGATGCCGAGGACGGTCTCGCGGACGATCGACGGGATGTCGGCGTACGCCTCCGTCGTCACCTCGCCGGCCACGTGCACCTGGCCGGTCGTGATGAGGGTCTCGACGGCGACGCGGCTCTTCGGGTCCTGCGCGAGCAGGGCGTCGAGGATGGCGTCGGAGATCTGGTCGGCGATCTTGTCCGGGTGTCCCTCGGTGACGGACTCGGACGTGAACAGGCGCTTGGTCACGGTGCTCCAGAGGATGAGGCGCCAGGGTCACGTACGCCCGGCGTCGTTAGCCGGGGAGTGTACCGGGGTCCCACTCCCCTTCCAGCATCGAGTACGTCGCGTGGTCCACGAACCGGTCCCCGACCTTCTCGCTGGCGCGCAGGATGCCGTCGAGCGCGTAGCCGAGGCGTTCGGGGATGGCGCGGCTGCGGACGTTCTCGACGCCGGCGCGGATCGTGACGCGGTGCAGGCCGAGCTGGGTGAACGCCGCCGTCGTCAGCGCCCGCGTGGCGCGCGACGTGATGCCCTTGCCGCCGTGCGCCTCGTCGATCCAGTAGCCGATCTCGCCGGCCAGGTTGTTGCGGTCGATGCGCAGGCCGGCGCCGCCGACGATCGTGCCGCGGTAGACCACGTTGACGTGGAACTGCCGCCCCGCGGCGTACTCCGCGCGGGCGAAGCGCAGGAACCCGAGGGTGTCCTCCACGGTCTTCGTGCCGTCGACCCACGGCATCCACGGGCGGAGGTGGTCGCGGTTGCGGTCGGTCAGGTCGAAGATCGCCTGCGCGTGGTGCTCCTCCGCGAGCTCCAGCTCGACCTCGTCGTCGACTCTCAGCGAGAACATCGGCCGACTGTACGGATTACCGTCGCGCGTGTGGACCCGATTTCGGCGCTGACGGCGGAGCGCGCGCGTACGGCGGCGCAGGTCGACGCGTTGCGGGCGGACTTCGCGGCGCTCGTCGCGGCGTCCGAGGACTCGAACGCCGACGACGAGCACGACCCGGAGGGCGCGACGATCGGCTTCGAGCGGGCGCAGCTGAGCGCCGTTCTCGACGCCACGGTGGCGCGCCTGGCGGAGATCGACGCGGCGCTCGCCCGGGCCGCTCAGGGCGCGTACGGCACCTGCGAGGTGTGCGGCGGGCCGATCGGTGAGGAACGCCTCGCGGCCCTGCCCGCGACCCGCCGCTGCATCCGCTGCGCCTAGGCGCCTCCCGGCAGTCGCACCGATCGGGGTGCGATCTGCGCCTTTTCGCCGCACGCCCCGCAACCCGGTTGCGGACGTGTCCGGCGGCGCCGTCCTACTGTGCGCCGTCTCGTTCCTTGAAGATCAGCACGCGTGAGACCGGCGCACCGGCTCCAGAGAACGCCTCGCCACCAGGAAGATGATCACCTGTGTCCCTTCTGGGACCCGTGTGAGCGGGAGGTGGGGACACAGGTGATCATCGGGACGGGGCGCTAGGAGGGTTCTGCGAAACCCGGCCCGTCGCGAGCCGAGAGCCAGGCGGCGATCCGGCAAGGCCGCAGGGAGCCTGCGGGCCGGTTGTTGCCCGCAGGCGACCGAGAACGAAGCCGGTCGGCGGCTGGGCCGCCCCGGTTCAGCAGGGCAGGGTTTCGCAGAACCCTCCTAGGACCCCACGACGTACTTCACGTCGGCGGCGGCGGTGTCGACGACCTCGTGCAGCTGGCCGACCACGAAGTCGGTCAACGGCGCCGACGTGACCGACAGCGAGCGGATCGTCGTACCCGCCGCGAACCACGACGGCAGGTCGCGGCGCGGGATCGAGAACGTCAGCGTGCGCCCGGAGACCACGGCCGGCTTCGGCCAGCGGCGCTGCCGGGGCATGCAGCCGGCGAGGTACGACCAGTCCGAGCCGGACCGGTACTCCAGCGTCTGCTTCTCGCACGTGGGCGTCGCCCACGAGAGGACCCAGCGGCCCTGCTCCGGCGTGTCCGCGAACGTCAGCGTCACCTTCTGCGCGGACGCGTCGGCCCACCAGCGGACGGCGGTGACGTCGTACGGCGCCTGCGAGGCGGGAGCGCCGGTGACGACGCCGAGGGCGTTGGCGTCACCGGCGGGGTCGGTGACCTGGGGACCGGCGGCGGCCGCGGGCGAGGCGAGCAGCAGTGGTAGCGCGAGGCAGGGGGCGAGGCGGCGCATGTCGTGCTCCTTCCGTTGCCCCAACGTGCGTCGCGGACCGCAAAAGGTTCGGCGCGAACCTTTTCGCCCTCCCGCGGCACGTGATGGTGTGACCGCCACCGCAGAACCCATTGCGCCGGGAGCCGCCGTGGCAGCCCGTACGACCCGCGACGACGACTTCCGCCGCTTCTACACGGCGGAGTACGCCGACGTCGCCGGCTACGCGCTCGCGCTGACGTCCGACCCGGCGCTCGCCGACGAGATCGCCCAGGAGGCGCTGACCCAGGTGTACGTCCGCTGGACGCGCCTCGGCACGCCGCGCGGCTACGCGTTCCGCGTCGTCGCCAACCTCGCCAAGGCCCACTGGCGCGCCCGCGACCGCGAGCTCGCGACGTGGGCCGACCTCGCCACCCACGCCGCCCCGGCGGAGGCCGCCGACGGCGCCGTGTGGGACGCCGTACGCCGCCTTCCCGAGGCGCAGCGCGAGGTGCTCGTCCTGCACTACCTCTACGACCTGCCCATCGCCGACGTCGCGACCGCCATCCGGCGGCCGCTCGGCACCGTGAAGCGCCGGCTGCACGAGGGCCGCGCCCTGCTCGCCCGAGCGCTCGAGGAGACCCGATGACCCCCAACGACCCCCTCGCCGGCCTGCACGGCCCGCGCCGTACCGCCCCGCCCGGCGGCGCCGACCGTGTCATCACCGCGGGCCGCCGCCGTCTCCACCGCCGCCGTACGGCGGGCACCGCCGCGGGCCTGTCCGTCGCCGTCGTCGGCGGCACGTTCGTGGTGTCCGGCGGCTCCGGCGACCCGAACAGCCTCACGCCCGCCGCCCCTACGTCGCTCCCCGCCACGACGGTCACCGGCGTCCCCTCGCCGGTGCCGCCGAACGCGCTCCCCTCGCGCGGCCAGCGGACGCCCGCCGAGGCGTCGCCCGAGCAGCCCACGCCGGAGCCGTCCGAGTACCAGGGCGAGGGGCCGCCGACCGTCGAGCCGCAGCCCGAGCCGGCGCCCGGCAGCCCGTCGCGGCAGTGGGTCGGCGTCGTTCCCCCCGAGCCCCGGGTCGCCCACGGGAACGACCCCGCCGCGTGCTCCGACCCGGAGGCCAACAAGGCTCCTACGACGGGCTTCTGCACGATCCTGCACGGCCCGAAGGAGGTGACGCCGGGATCCGTGGTGTCGCTGGCGTTCTCGCTCTGCCGCCTGCCGGGGGTGCCCGCGAAGGACGTGACGTTCGAGAGCCAGTACGAGTCCACGCTGAAGGTCTCCGCCCTCACCGGGGACGAGAACCGCGAGGTCTGGGCGTGGGCGCACCCGGAGGACTTCGCGCCGGACCGGCACACCGTGAGGTTCGAGCCCGGCGACTGCCGCGAGTGGAGCGTGGAGTGGGCCGGGCAGGACGCCTCGGGATACGCGCTGGAGCCCGGCTCCTACGAGGTCCTCGGCGCCGCCGACGCGTGGGAGTGGACGCACGAGGACGGTCCCGACGCGCAGGGCCCGCCCCCGGCCTACTACCTGATCGAGGTCCGCTAGAGCCGTTCGGCGACGAGGTCCCACACGGCGTGCGCGAGAGCGTCCTTCGAGCCGTGCGGGATCTCCGTCTCGGAGCCGTCGCCACCGAGGACGACGGCGGCGTTGTCGTCCACCTCGAACGCGATCCCCTCGCCCACCTCGTTGACGACGAGCAGGTCGCAGCCCTTGCGCGCCAGCTTCTCGCGGCCGTGGGCGAGGGCGTCGTCGGTCTCTGCGGCGAAGCCCACGACGACCTGGCCCGGTCGCTTCGCGGCGGCCAGCTCGGCGAGCACGTCGGGGTTGCGGACGAGAGCCACCGGCTCGGGGTCGGCCTCGGTCTTCTTGACCTTCGAGGCCGAACGGCTCGCGGGCCGGAAGTCCGCCACGGCAGCCGCCATGACGACGCAGTCGGCGTCGGCCGCCGCCTCGACGACGGCGCCCCGCAGGTCCTCGGCGCTCACGACGCGCACGACCTTGACGCCCGCGGGGTCGGGCAGGGAGACGTTGGCCGCGACGAGCGTGACCTCGGCGCCGCGGGCGGCGGCCGTCCGGGCCAGCGCGTAGCCCTGGCGCCCTGACGAACGGTTGCCGAGGAAGCGGACGGGGTCGAGGTACTCGCGCGTGCCGCCCGCCGACACGACGACGCGGCGCCCCGCGAGATCGGCGCCCCGGGACGCGCCCGCCAGCGCGGCCAGCGCCGCCGACACGATGGCCTCGGGCGCGGGGAGCCGGCCGGGACCCACGTCGCCCTTGGCGAGCGGGCCGACGTCGGGGTCGAGCACGATCGCGCCGCGCGAACGCAGCAGCGCGACGTTGGCCACGGTCGCGGGGTGCTCCCACATCTCGGTGTGCATCGCGGGGGCGTAGACGACGGGGCAGCGCGCGGTGAGCAGGGTGCCGGTGAGAAGGTCGTTGGCGCGGCCCGCGGCGGCGCGGGCCAGCAGGTCGGCGGTGGCGGGCGCGACGACGACGAGGTCGGCGGTCTGGCCGAGGCGTACGTGCGGCACCTCGGGCACGTCGTCGAAGACCTCGGCGGTCACGGGCTCGCCGGACAGCGCCTCGAAGGTGGCCGCGCCCACGAACTTCAGCGCTGAGCGCGTCGGGATCACCCTGACGCTGTGGCCGGCCTCGGTGAGAAGGCGGAGGACCTCGACCGCCTTGTACGCCGCGATGCCCCCGGAGACCCCGAGGACGACGCGGGCCATGAGAGGACTAAGCCTCGACCTGCTCGTGCGTGAGCAGGCCGGCGTTGATCTCGCGGAGCGCGATGGACAGCGGCTTCTCCTGCGGGGCCGCGGGCACCAGCGGGCCGACGTACTCGAGCAGGCCCTCGCCGAGCTGGCTGTAGTACGCGTTGATCTGGCGCGCGCGCTTGGCGGCGTAGATCACCAGCGAGTACTTCGAGTCGGTGGCCTCGAGCAGCTCGTCGATGGGCGGGTTGGTGATGCCCTCGGGCGTGGCGGCGGTGCCGGACATGCTGTCCTCTCGCGCGAAAAGCGCAGGTCAGGAGGGGGGGTCAACGAGCAAGGCTACCACGCGCTCGGCCGCCGACTCGATGGTGTCGTTGACGACGACGACGTCGAACTCGTCCTCGGCGGCCAGCTCGATGCGCGCCAGGTCGAGGCGGCGGCGTACGCGCTCGGGGTCCTCGGTGCCCCGCCCGGTGAGCCGGCGAGCAAGCTCCTCGAACGACGGCGGCGCCAGGAACACCAGCAGCGCCTCCGGCATCCGCTCGTGCACCTGCCGCGCGCCCTGCAGGTCGATCTCCAGCAGTGCCGGTACGCCCTCCGCGAGCGTGGCGTCCACGGGGGCGCGCGGGGTGCCGTAGTGGAACCCGGCGTACTCGGCGTGCTCGAGCAGCTCCCCCGCGGCGACGAGGCGCTCGAACTCGGCATCGTCGACGAAGTGGTACTCCACGCCGTCGGTCTCGCCGGGGCGCGGGGCGCGGGTCGTCACCGAGACCGAGAGCCAGACCTCCGGGTGGCGGCGGCGGATCTCGGCGAGGACGGTGCCCTTCCCCACGCCGGAGGGGCCGGAGAGGACCGCGAGGCGGCCGGTCAGCCGCCGGCCTCGGCGAACTCGCGTTCCAGCGCGGTGCGCTGCTTCGCGCCGAGACCGCGCAGGCGGCGGCTCGGGGAGATGTCGAGCTTCTCCATGATGCGGGCGGCGCGGACCTTGCCCACGCCGGGCATCGCCTCCAGCAACGCCACGACCTTCAGCTTGCCGATCGCCTCGTCCTGCTCGCCCATGTCGAGGATCTCGCGCAGCGTCAGCCCGGAGTGCTTGAGCTTGTCCTTCAGGTCGGCGCGCACGCGGCGTGCCTGGGCTGCCTTCTCCAGCGCGGCGGCGCGCTGTTCAGGCGTGAGCGGCGGGAGCGCCACACACCCTCCCCAGCTCTGTTGTCGGAATGGCCGCGACCCTAGCGAGTCGTACGCGGCGGTTTCAACGCCGCTCCGCCGAACGGTCCCGCGCGGCGCGGTCGCGCTCGTACTGCCAGAGGATCGCGTCGACCTCCGCCTGGTGCTTCGCGGCGGCTCTGGCGGCCCGCTCGGGATGGTCGGCGACGTACTTCGCGCGGATGCTCAGCGCGGCCAGCACGCCCGTCGTCGTCACGACGAAGGCCGACCAGCCCCCCGGTCCGTTGCCCGACGTGGCGTACGCGACGACGACCGCCGCGAGCGAGACCCAGACGCGCGGCTGCCGTACGGACCAGCGCAGCACCCCGCGCATCAGCCCACGGGCGCGAGGTCCGCGGCGATCGCGGCGGCGGCGGCACCGGGGTCGGCCGCGCCGGTGATCGGGCGGCCGATGACGAGCAGGTCGGCGCCGTCGGCGAGCGCGCGGGCGGGCGTCGCGACGCGCGCCTGGTCCTGCGCGTCGCCGCCCTCGAGACGTACGCCGGGGGTGATGAGCGTGATCCCCTCGCCGACCTCGGCGCGGACGGCGGCGACCTCGTGCGGGCTGCAGACGATCGCCCGTGCGCCGGCCCCGACCGCGACCGACGCGAGGCGCAGCACGACGTCGCGCGGCTCCTGGTCCACACCCATGACCCGCAGCGCGTGCTCGTCGATGCTCGTCAGCAGCGTCACCGCCGCGATCTTCACGTCGGGGGCGGCCTCCACCGCGGCGCGCACCATGTCGCGGCCGCCGCTGGCGTGGACCGTGAGGTACGCCGGCTTCAGCCGCGCCACGCTCTTCGCCGCGCCGGCCACGGTGTTGGGGATGTCGTGCAGCTTGAGGTCGAGGAACAGGTCCAGGCCCGTGCCGCCGCGGACGACGTTGACGACGTCGGGCCCGTGCCGGCAGAACAGCTCCAGCCCCACCTTCAGCACCGACACGTACCGCTGCACCGCGTTGGCCCAGCGGGCGGCGGTCTCGACGTCGGGGGCGTCGAGGGCGACGGCGATCGGTGCTGGGCTCACGGGTTGCCTGCCTCCGGTTCTGGTCCTTCGGGGATGTGGGGCTCGGGGGCGCGGTGGGCGCGCCCGACGACGTCGGTGAGGTCGGTGATGCCGCGTTCGGACAGCGCCGTACGCAGCTCGTCGATGATCCGCATGGGAGCGTTCGGGTCGCCGAAGACCGCGGTCCCCACCGACACCGCGGAGGCGCCGGCGAGCAGGAACTCCAGCGCGTCGGTGCCCGTACGGATCCCGCCCATGCCGAGGATCGGCACCTCCGGCATCGCGGCGTGCACCTGGTAGACGCAGCGGACCGCGACAGGCCTGATGGCAGGGCCGGAGAGGCCGCCGGTGACGCCCGCGAGGACGGGCCGCATCGTCTTGGTGTCGATGGCCATGCCGAGCAGCGTGTTGATCATCGACAGGCCGTCGGCGCCCGCGTCCACGACCGACCGCGCGATGGCGACGATGTCGGTGACGTCGGGCGAGAGCTTCGCGAAGACCGGCACCGAGGAGACGCGGCGTACGGCGCTGACGACGTCGGCGGCGGCCGCCGCGTCACAGGCGAAGACCTTGCCGCGGTCCTCGACGTTCGGGCAGGAGATGTTGACCTCGAGCATCGTCAGGCCAGGGCGGCCGCGCAGCCGCTGGGCCAGGCGGACGTACTCCTCGACCGTCGAGCCCGCGATGGACACGACGGTGCGCGCGCCGCGCTCGTGCAGCCACGGCAGGTCGCGCTGGAGGAACGTCTCGATGCCGGGCCCCTGCAGGCCGATCGAGTTGAGCATGCCGCTGGGGGTCTCGGCCATGCGCGGGGTCGGGCGGCCGCTGCGCGGCTCCATCATGATCGACTTCGTGACCATCGCGCCGAGCCGCGAGACGTCGAAGAACTGCCCGAGCTCCTGCCCCGCGGCGGCGCAGCCGGAGGCGGTGAAGACGGGGTTCGGGAAGTAGACGCCCGCCAGGCGCGTGGACAGGTCGATGCCGAGCGGCGCCGGCTCGTGCCGCGGCACCTGGACGGTGGTGACGGTCTCGCTCATGCCGCGCCGCCTTCCGGTACCGCTTTTCGTGATCTTGGCGACGTTCGTGTCGGCCGGGCAGCACAAACGCAACCAAGATCACGAGTTCGGCGCGCGCGCAAGGCCGGCACCGCCCGTGTCGGGCCGAGTCCCGCGCTTCGTGATCTTGGTGATGTTTCGGTCCGCCGGGCAGCACGAACATTGCCAAGATCACGAAGTGCGGCAGCAGCGCGCAAGGCGACCATCAGTGCACCGCCACCGGCGCGCCGAGGCAGTCGGCCGGCACGGTGCCGATCGCGTCCCAGCGCAGCTGCTCGCCCATGAACACAGGCCCCTCCACGCACGACCGCGCCATCCGCGTCACGCCGTCGTCACCTCGTACGGGCAGCACGCAGGTCATGCACACGCCGATGCCGCAGGCCATCGACTCCTCGACCGCCACCTGGCTCGGGATGCCGTGCGCGGCGGCGATCTCGGCGACCGCGCGGAGCATCCCCATCGGCCCGCAGGCGTAGACGAGGTCGCTCTGCGTACGCTCCAGCACCTCGGGCAGCACGTCGCTCACGCGCCCCTGCTCCCCCGCCGACCCGTCGTCGGTCGTGAACGCCACCGACGACGAGATGCGCTTGGCCTCCAGCGCACCGAAGAGACGTTCGGACGTCGCCGCCCCGACCACGAAGTCGACCCTGCATCCCTTGGCGCGCAGCGTCTCCGCGAGCCCGAACAGCGGCGCGGTGCCGTAGCCGCCACCCACCAGGGTGCAGGTCACGGGGTCCTTCGGCAGCTTGAACGGCCTCCCCAGCGGCCCCACCACGTCGACCGGGTCGCCCTGCCGCCGCCGCGCCAGCCACTCGGTGCCCTTGCCGTGCACCGCGAACACGAACTCGACGGTGCCGCCGTACATCCCTCGCTCGCTCGCCGCGAAGATGCTGAACGCCCTGCGCAGCAGCATCGACGTCTCCGGACCGCCGACGCCGACCGCGACGAAGTGGCCTGGCCGTACCTGCTCGGCGATGCCGGGGGCGGCGATCGTCATGTGGAGGTACGCGCCCATCTTCTTGACGGACAGCACCTCGCCGAGGACCTGGACCGGCGGCATCAGGCGTCACCCCGCAGCGCGGCGTGGTAGTCCTGGATCGGGCGGACGTCCATGTCGCCGCGCACCATCGCCTCGATGCCCTGCACGCAGGCCGACGCGCCCTGGATCGTCGTGATGCAGGGGACGTTCTTGGCGACGGCGGCGGTACGGATCTCGTAGCCGTCGACGCGGGTGCCGTTGCCCCACGGCGTGTTGAAGATCAGGTCGATCTTGCCGGCCAGGATCAGGTCGACGACGTTGCCGGGTCCCTCGCTGAACTTGCGGACGCTCGTCACCTCGACTCCGTTGCGGCGCAGCACGTCCGCGGTCCCCTCGGTCGCCACGACCTCGAACCCGAGGTCCGCCAGCCGCTTGATGGGGAAGATCATCGCGCGCTTGTCGCGGTTGGCTATCGAGACGAAGACGCGGCCCTTGACCGGCACCGGACCGTACGCCGCCGACTGGCTCTTCGCGAACGCCTCCCCGAACGTCCGCGCGATCCCCATCACCTCGCCGGTCGACTTCATCTCGGGCCCGAGGACGGTGTCCGTGCCGGGGAAGCGGCCGAACGGCAGCACCGCCTCCTTGACCCCGATGTGGCAGCCGGGCGGCAGGTCCGCGCCGTCGCCGCTCGCGGGCAGCACGCCCGCCGTCCGCAACGACGCGATGGTCTCGCCGAGCATGACCCGCGCCGCCGCCTTGGCCAGCGGCACGGCCGTGACCTTGGAGACGAACGGCACGGTCCGCGACGCGCGCGGGTTGGCCTCGAGGACGTAGAGGATGTCGTCCTTCATGGCGTACTGGACGTTGAGCAGGCCGCGGACGCCGACGCCCCGCGCGATGGCCTCGGTGGACTCGCGGATACGCCGGATGTCCCTGGCGCCCAGCGTGATCGGGGGCAGCGCGCACGCGGAGTCGCCCGAGTGGATGCCCGCCTCCTCGATGTGCTCCATGACGCCGCCGAGGAACAGGTCGGTGCCGTCGTACAGCGCGTCGACGTCGATCTCGACCGCGTCCTCCAGGAACCTGTCCACGAGGACCTCGCCCGTTGTCTTCTCAGACCACGCTTTCAGCTGCGCATCGTCATACACGATGCCCATGCCGCGGCCGCCGAGGACGTAGGATGGCCGGACGAGCACCGGGTAGCCGATGCGCGCGGTGATCTCGCGGGCGGCCTCGTAGCCGTCGGCGACGCCGTACGCCGGGGCGGGCAGCCCCGCCTCGGCCAGCACCCTGCCGAACGCCCCGCGGTCCTCCGCGAGGTGGATCGACTCGGGGCTCGTGCCGACGATCGGCACGCCCGCGTCCTTGAGCGCCTGGGCGAGCTTGAGCGGCGTCTGGCCGCCGAGCTGCACGACGACACCCGCGACCGTGCCGGAGACCTGCTCGGCGTGCACGACCTCGAGGACGTCCTCGATGGTGAGGGGCTCGAAGTAGAGGCGGTCGGAGGTGTCGTAGTCGGTCGAGACGGTCTCGGGGTTGCAGTTGACCATGACGGTCTCGTAGCCGGCGTCGCGCAGCGCGAACGACGCGTGCACGCAGGCGTAGTCGAACTCGATGCCCTGGCCGATCCGGTTGGGCCCGGAGCCGAGGATGAGCACCTTCGGCTTGTCGCTCGGGCGCACCTCGGTCTCGTCGTCGTAGGACGAGTAGTGGTACGGCGTCTCCGCCGCGAACTCCGCCGCGCACGTGTCCACCGTCTTGTAGACGGGCCGCAGGCCGATCGCGTGCCGGTGCGCCCGCACCGCAGCCTCGGTCGAGCCGGTCAGGGAGGCGATCTGCGCGTCGGAGAAGCCGAGCCGCTTCCAGCGCCGCAGGTCTCCGTCGATGCCGTACGCCGCGATCTCCCGCTCGGTCTCGACGAGCAGTGCCATCTGGTCCACGAACCACGGGTCCATGCCGCTCGCCGCGCTGCACTCCTCGACGGAGTGACCGTCGCGCAGCGCCTGGCGCAGCGTGTCGAGGCGGCCGGCGTGCGGGACGCGGAGGGCGCCGAGCGGGTCGTCGGGGACGACGGTCTCCGGCGCCTCCAGCGAGCGCAGCGCCTTCTGCAGGGCCTCGGGGAACGACCGCCCGATCGCCATCGCCTCGCCGACCGACTTCATCGTGGTGGTCAGCGTCATGTCGGCGTCGGGGAACTTCTCGAACGCGAACCGCGGCACCTTGACGACGACGTAGTCGAGGGACGGCTCGAACGACGCCGGCGTCTCGCGCGTGATGTCGTTGGTGATCTCGTCGAGGGTGTAGCCGATGGCGAGCTTGGCCGCGATCTTGGCGATCGGGAAGCCGGTCGCCTTGGAGGCCAGCGCGCTCGACCGCGAGACGCGCGGGTTCATCTCGATGACGACCATGCGGCCGGTACGCGGGTGCACGGCGAACTGGATGTTCGAGCCGCCGGTGTCGACGCCCACCGCGCGGATGACGGCGATCGCGACGTCGCGCATCCGCTGGTACTCGCGGTCCGTCAGCGTCATGGCCGGCGCGACCGTCACGGAGTCGCCCGTGTGCACGCCCATCGGGTCGACGTTCTCGATCGAGCAGATGACGACGACGTTGTCGGCCGTGTCGCGCATGAGCTCGAGCTCGTACTCCTTCCAGCCGAGGACGCTCTCCTCGATGAGCACCTCGGTGGTCGGGCTCTGCCGCAGCCCGTCGCCGGCGATGGCGCGCAGCCCGGCCTCGTCGTACGCGATCCCGCTGCCGCCGCCGCCCATCGTGAAGCTCGGACGCACCACGACGGGGTACTTCAGCGTCTCGACCGCCGCCAGCGCCTCCTCGACCGTGTGGCACACGGCGCTGCGCGGCACGTCGCACCCGACCGAGCGCACGAGGTCCTTGAACTGCTGCCGGTCCTCGCCGCGCCGAATGGCGGCGATGTTGGCGCCGATGAGCTTGACGCCGTACTCCTCCAGCACGCCCGCCTCGGACAGCGCGACGGCGGTGTTGAGCGCGGTCTGCCCGCCGAGCGTCGCGAGCAGGGCGTCGGGCCGTTCGCGCGCGATGATCTGCGCGACCACCTCGGGGGTGATGGGCTCGATGTACGTCGCGTCCGCGAACTCCGGGTCCGTCATGATCGTCGCCGGGTTGGAGTTGACCAGCGAGACCCGCAGGCCCTCCGCGCGCAGCACGCGGCACGCCTGGGTGCCCGAGTAGTCGAACTCGCACGCCTGCCCGATGACGATGGGCCCGGACCCGATCACCATGACGTGCTGGATGTCGGAACGCTTAGGCATGGGCGCGCACCCAAGAGGAGGGACGGGGGCGGGGGCCCCGCGAGCGACTAAAGCGACGAAGGAGCCCTAGCGAGCGGGGTCCCCGCCCCCGCCCCGCACCCAAGGTAGGAGCCAAGACTCAGCCGATCCGGACGGCGAGCCAGACGCACGCGGCGATCGTGACCAGGGCGATGACCGTGGTCGTGACGAGCCACGCGGAGGTCGGGGCCTCGCCGCGCAGGACGCCGGCGTTCGGGTCGGCGCCGTGGCCGTGCCCGCCGCCGTGGTCGTCGTGGTCGTCGTGCGCCGCGGCCTCGTGAGCCTCGACAGCCGATCCGTCGTGCGTGCCGTGCGTCGTCACTCGTGTCCTCCTCGGACCTCGTCGTCCGTCCCCGGGCGGGGCCGGTCGTGCAAGCCTGCCTGCGCGGCCTCGTGCCATATCTCGCGCGCTTCGTTCGGCGTCACCAGGCCCATCCGCAGCGCGAACCTGCAGGCGCCTTCCAGCCGCGCCGCCATGGCGTCGAGCCGCGGCTTCGGGGTGGCGGGGGCGCCGTGCGAGCGTTCGGTCGCGAACTCGGCGCGCAGCGCCGCCATCCGCTCGACCTCCTCGCGCAGCAGCGTCATGGCCGCGTCGGCCTGTGCCTGCTGCTCGGGCGTGCGTTCGGGGCGTTCGCCGGACAGCGTGACGACGCCGAGCTCGCGCATCCCCGGCTTCATACGCGCACTCCCGCCATCAGGTCGGCGAAGCGCGTGAACAGCCCCGTCGAGTCGTGTGGCCCCGCCGCCGCTTCGGGGTGGAACTGCGCCGAGAACGCCGGCACGTCGAGGCAGCGCAGACCCTCCACGACGCCGTCGTTGAGGTCGACGTGGCTGACCTCGACGCGGCCGAACGGCGTCACCGGCGACTCCGGCATCGCCACCGCGAAGCCGTGGTTGTGGCTGGTGATCGCGACCTGCCGGGTGTGCACGTCCTGGACCGGCTGGTTGACCCCCCGGTGCCCGAACGTCAGCTTGTACGTCCCCAGCCCCAGCGCCCTGCCCAGTAGCTGGTGGCCGAGGCAGATGCCGAAGACGGGACGCTGGCCGAGCACGCCGCGCAGCGCCTCGACGGCGTAGCCGGTGGCGGCGGGGTCGCCGGGGCCGTTCGACAGGAAGACCCCGTCGGGGTCCGTGGCGAGGATGTCGGCCGCGGTCGCGGTGGCGGGCAGGACGGTGACCTCGCAGCCGTTGTACGCGAGGTACGCGGGGATCGACCGCTTCATGCCGAGGTCGAGCGCCGTGACCCGGAACCGCTTCTCCCCCTGGGCCGGCACGACGTAAGGCTGCGTCGTCGAGACCTCACGGGCGAGGTCGGCGCCGGCCATCGACGGCGACGCGAGCACCTTCGCCAGCACCTCGTCGGCCGACTCGCCCGTGCTCGACACCGCGCAACGCATCGCGCCCTTGTCGCGCAGGTGGCGGGTCACCGCGCGGGTGTCGACGCCGCCGATGCCGACGATGCCGTGCCGCTTGAGCTCGGCGTCGAGGCCGCGCTCGGCGCGCCACGAGGAGGAGACGCGGGCGGGGTCGCGGACGACGTACCCGGCGACCCAGATGCGGCCCGACTCGTCGTCGTACGCGTTGACGCCCGTGTTGCCGATGTGCGGCGCGGTCTGGACGACGACCTGCCGGTGGTACGACGGGTCGGTCAGCGTCTCCTGGTAGCCGGTCATGCCGGTGTTGAAGACCGCCTCGCCGAACGTCTCGCCGACCGTGCCGTACGCCTCCCCGGTGAACGACCGTCCGTCCTCCAGCACGAGCAGCGCCGGGGCGACCGCGCGGCCGACGAGCGGGACAGCCGCCACCGGTGTCCGCGGCGCGAGTGCGGCAGCCCACTGCGCGTGCACCGAGTGGTCCACGGCGCGGAAGCCGCTGTCCACGGTCACGTCGCCCAGCCGCCACGTCACGATGAGCACGCCGCCCTCGCCGACCCACTTGCCGGCCTGCGCGTTTCTGACGACGGCGCCGAGCAGGTCGGCTCGCGGCACGAACGCGTCCGGCTCCCCCTCCCGCACCACGACCATGCCCTCGGGGACGAGCCGCAGCCTGGCCTTCGCGCGGCCGCCGAGGCCCTGGGCGGCGATGCGTTCGAGCCAGTGGCCTGCCTCGGTGGTGCCGAGGTAGAGCCCGTCGAGCGGCGGTACGACGTCGTCGCCCAGCACCTCAGGCGGCTGCGGCAGTGCGGGGAGGGCGGCGTGCCGCGCGGCGCGGCGCCTCCAGCCGCGCCGCATCAGCGCGAGGCAGCCGAGGAACGCCACCAGCAGGCCGAGGACGAGCAGGGTGCGCGTCACGCGAGCTTCCCGTCCAGCACCGTCGCGCGGCCCTTCAAGAAGGTGGCGACGACCCTGCCGGGCAGCGTCCTGGCGGCGTACGGCGTGTTGGTCGACTTGGAGGCGAGCGCGTGCGGGTCGACGGTCCAGCGGGCGGCGGGGTCGACGAGCGTGAGGTTGGCCGGCGCGCCGACGGTCAGCGCGACGCCCTGGTCACGGAGCCCGCCGATGCGGGCGGGGCGGTACGACATCCGGTCGGCCACGTCGTCCCACGTCATGAGCCCGGGCTCGACCATGGTCTGGATCACCACGGAGAGAGCGGTCTCGAGGCCGAGCATCCCGAACGCCGCGCACCCCCACTCGGTCTCCTTGTCCTCCAGCGCGTGCGGCGCGTGGTCGGTGGCGACCGCGTCGATCGTGCCGTCGGCGAGCGCCTCGCGCAGCGCCTGCACGTCCTCCTGAGTGCGCAGCGGGGGATTGACCTTGAACAGCGGGTCGTACGTCTCCGCCAGGTCGTCCGTCAGCAGCAGGTGGTGGGGCGTGACCTCGGCCGTGACCCGCCAGCCCTTCGACTTGGCCCAGCGGATCAGCTCGACGGAGCCCGCCGTCGAGACGTGGCAGACGTGCAGCCTGCTGCCGGTGTGCGCCGCGAGCAGACAGTCGCGCGCGATGACCGACTCCTCCGCCGCCGCGGGCCAGCCGGCGAGCCCGAGCCTCGCCGAGACGACGCCCTCGTGCATCTGCGCGCCCTGCGTCAGCGAGGGCTCCTGGGCGTGCTGCGCGATGACGCCGTCGAACGCCTTGACGTACTCCAGCGCGCGGCGCATCAGCCCCGCGTCCGAGACGCACTTGCCGTCGTCGGAGAACACCCGCACCCGCGCCGCGCTGTCGGCCATCGCGCCCAGCTCGGCCAGCGCCTTGCCCTCCAGCCCGAGCGTGACGGCACCGACGGGGTGGACGGCGCAGTGCCCGGCGTCACGCCCGAGCCGCCAGACCTGCTCGACGACGCCCGCGACGTCGGCGACGGGGTCCGTGTTGGCCATCGCGTGGACGGCGGTGAAGCCGCCCAGCGCCGCGGCGGCCGTCCCCGTCTCGACCGTCTCGGCGTCCTCGCGGCCAGGCTCGCGCAGGTGCGTGTGCAGGTCCACGAGGCCGGGCAGCGCGACCAGCCCGTCGGCCTGGATCACCTGCGCCCCTGCGGAAGTCAGGCCCTGCCCGACCTCGGCGATGACGCCGTCGGAGATCAGGTAGTCGGTCTCGCCCTTGATCAGCCAGTCCCGGCTCATTCGGGGGCCCCCGCGGCGGCGCGAGCGGAGCGAGCGGCGTCGTGGGGTATTACGTCACTTCCCAGCATCAGGTAGAGGATCGCCATGCGGACGGAGACGCCGTTGGTCACCTGGTCGACGATGGTCGAGCGCGGCGAGTCGGCGACCTCGGCGGCGATCTCGACGCCGCGGTTCATGGGGCCAGGGTGCATGACGATCGCGTCGTCCTTGAGCAGCCGTACGCGGTCCCTGTCGAGCCCGTAGCGCCGGCTGTACTCCCGCGTCGAGGGGAAGTACGCCGCGCCCATCCGCTCGCGCTGCACGCGCAGCATCATGACGACGTCGCTCTTCGGGAGGACCGAGTCGAGGTCGTACGACACCTCCACCGGCCAGGTCTCGATGCCGACGGGCAGCAGCGTCGGCGGGGCGACCACGGTGACCTGGGCGCCGAGGGTGCCGAGGAGGAGGACGTTGGAGCGGGCGACGCGCGAGTGGATGACGTCGCCGACGATCGTCACCCGCAGGTCCTCGAGGCGGCCCGTGCGCTTGCGCATCGTGTACGCGTCGAGAAGGGCCTGCGTGGGGTGCTCGTGGGTGCCGTCACCGGCGTTGATGACCGAGCCCTTGATCCAGCCGGCCAGCCGGTGCGGCGCGCCGCTGGCGTGGTGGCGGATGACGACCGCGTCGGCGCCCATCGCCTCCAGCGTCCACGCGGTGTCCTTGAGCGACTCTCCCTTGGAGACGCTGGAGCCCTTGGCGGAGAAGTTGATGACGTCGGCGGACAGCCGCTTGGCGGCCAGCTCGAAGCTCGTCCGCGTCCGCGTCGAGTCCTCGTAGAACAGGTTGACGACGGTACGGCCGCGCAGCGTCGGCAGCTTCTTCACCTGGGCGGCCTCGGTGGTCTCCGCGAGGCGTTCGGCTGTGTCGAGGATGAGCAGCGCGTCGTCGCGGGTGAGGTCGCTGGCGGAGAGCAAGTGGCGCTTCACCGGGGGTCCTCCACATCCGCGGGGCCGAGGAGCACTCCGTCGCGGCCGTCGTGCTCGGCGAGGAGCACGTGGACGGCCTCGCGGAGCGAGGTGGGGATGTTCTTGCCGACGTAGTCGGCGCGGATCGGCAGCTCGCGGTGGCCGCGGTCCACGAGCACCGCGAGCTGGACGGCGGCGGGTCGGCCGAGGCCGTTCAGCGCGTCGAGCGCGGCGCGGATCGTCCGGCCGGAGAAGAGCACGTCGTCCACCAGCACGACGACCCGGCCGTCGATGCCGTCGTTCGGGACGTCGGTCTCCTCCAGGGCCCGGATGGGGCGCGTACGGAGGTCGTCGCGGTACATCGTCACGTCGAGTGACCCGACCGGGATCTCGCGGCCCTCGACCTCGGCGACCTTGGCGGCGATCCGCTGGGCCAGGTACACGCCGCGGGTCGGGATGCCGAGCAGGACGATGTCGGCGGCGCCGCGGTTGCGTTCGAGTATCTCGTGCGCGATACGGGTCAGCGCCCGGGAGACGTCGGGGGCCTCGAGGACCGGGCGGGCGGCGTCGGGGTCACCGGTGACCGGGCGACGGCGCGGCACTTCGGGGTGCGCAGCACTCACTGCGTTCCCTCCTTCCCCGCCTCACGGGACGGGCCTTAAAGGAGTTCGGACGGGGGGAGCGTACCAGCCGGTCCGCGCGACCCGGGGAACACGGCGAGTTACGGCGTTTCGCTTGACCACGCCGCTCCGGGGCCTTACCGTTACTCCGTGTAACCGTCCCAGCAGTGGGATGGCGCGGCCGACGCTGTGATCCCGGAGACCGTAAGCGGTCACCACGCCCCGTGAGGGGCGGCCTCCGGAGGAGCGAGTGGTGAGACCGGCGTCCGCGTTGTTCGGCCCCGGCGTCAGCCGGGACCCAGCGACAGGAGCCGGCACGATGAGTGACTACGCGAAGGCCCTCGGTTCTCGCCTCCGGGCGATCCGGACCCAGCAGGGGCTGTCCCTCCATGGCGTCGAGGAGAAGTCCCGCGGCCGCTGGAAGGCCGTCGTCGTGGGGTCGTACGAGCGCGGCGACCGTGCCGTGACCGTGCAGCGCCTCGCCGAGCTGGCCGAGTTCTACAACGTGCCGATCCACGAGCTGCTCCCCGAGGGCATCTCCCCCGGCACCCCCGTGGAGGCGTCCGCCAAGCTCGTCATCGACCTCGAGCAGCTCTCGCACGTGCCGGTCGAGCAGTCCGCGCCGCTCGCGCGCTACGCCGCCACGATCCAGAGCCAGCGCGGCGACTACAACGGCCGCGTCCTGTCGATCCGCCACGAGGACCTCCGGTCGCTCGCGGTGATCTACGACGCCTCCCCCGGCGCGCTCACCGAGCAGCTCATCCAGTGGGGCGTGCTCAACCCCGACGCCCGCCGTTCCATCGAGGTCGGGGTCTAGCCCGGGGCCTGTCCCGTGGTTACTGGTGAGTAGCGACGTCGCCGCTCACCAGTTCGTGCTCGTCCCGCGTCGCCAGTCACCAGTCGTGCGTAGGCGGGGCTATTCGGACGCGGACGCTCGGTCCGCGGCCACGCGGGCAAGCACGCCGTTGACGAACTTCGGCGAGTCGTCGGTCGACAGCGCCGTCGCGAGCTCGACCGCCTCGCTGATCGCCACGCCCTCCGGGATCTCGTCGGCCCGGAAGAGCAGCTCGTACGTCCCGATGCGCAGCACGTTGCGGTCCACCGCCGGCATCCGCTCCAGCGGCCAGTCGCCCGCCAGCGCCGAGAGGACCGCGTCGATCCGCTCCCGGTGGGCGACGACGCCCTCGACGAGCGTCACGGCGTACTCCGAGATCGGCGGATCCGCCTGCGCCAGCCGCGTCGCCAGCGTCTCGATGGGGTCGTCGCCGCGCAGCTCCGCCTCGTAGAGGACGTCCAGCGCCCGCTTCCGCGCCTTGGACCGAGCGCTCATCGCCCATGAACGTTCTGTGCAGTCCAGCAACCGGTCTCGAGCGTGGTGATCTTCACAGAACGAGCGCGGCGCGAGTGCGAGCCGAGGCGGAGGCGGAGGCGGGAGTCAACGCGCTCAACTACGACTGCACGCGCCCGAGGTAGCGGCCGTCGCGGGTGTCCACGCGCACCTTCTCGCCGGTCGACACGAACAGGGGCACCTGGATCTGCCCGCCGGTCTCCAGCGTGGCCGGCTTGGTGCCGCCGGTCGAACGGTCGCCCTGCACGCCGGGGTCGGTCTGCGCGATGACGAGCTCGACCGACGCGGGCAGCTCGATGGACAGCGCGATGCCCTCGTGGATGGCGACGTTGGCGTTCATGTTCTCCAGCAGGTACGTCGCCATGTCGCCGACGGCCTCGGGCGAGATGTGCAGCTGGTCGTACGTCGTCGTGTCCATGAAGACGTACTCGTCGCCCTCCTTGTAGAGGAACGACATCTCGCGCTTCTCGACGACCGCGACCTCGACCTTCACGCCGGCGTTGAACGTCTTGTCGACGACCTTGCCGGTCTTGAGGTTCTTCAACGTCGTCCGCACGAACGCCCCGCCCTTGCCGGGCTTCACGTGCTGGAACTCCACGACGTTCCAGAGGTCCCCGTCGCCGAGGTCGAGCGTCATGCCGTTCTTCAGGTCGTTCGACGTGGCCACTTTCACAGCTCCAGGAGGTCTTTGGTCGTCGTCGTCAGCAGCTCGGGGTCCGCGCCGGCGCGTACGACGAGCGTGTCCTCGATCCGGACGCCGCCGCGGCCGGCGAGGTACACGCCCGGCTCCACGGTCACCGGCGTCCGGTCGGCGAGTGTATCGGTTGCGCCCACGCGCAGCGTCGGCGCCTCGTGGATCTCGAGCCCGACGCCGTGCCCGAGCGAGTGCGTGTAGTCGTCACCGTGGCCTGCCGCGTCGATGACGTCGCGCGCCGCCTTGTCGACGTCACCCGCAACGGCGCCGACCCCCAGCGCCGCACGCCCCGCCGCCTGCGCGGACGCGACGAGCGCGTACACCTCGCGCTGCCAGTCCGCGGCCTTGCCGAGCACGACGGTGCGCGTCATGTCGGAGTGGTAGCCGCGGTAGAGAGCGCCGAAGTCGAGCTTGACGAACTCCCCCGCCTCCAGCACCCGCTCGGTCGGCCGGTGGTGCGGGACGGCCGAGTTGGGCCCCGACGCGACGATCGTCTCGAACGAAGGCCCGTCCCCGCCCTCCTCCAGCATGAGGGCTTCGAGCTCGCGGCCGACCTCCTTCTCCGTACGACCAGGGCGCAAGGACGGCAGCAGCCGCGCGAACGCCCTGTCCGCGACCGCGCACGCCTCGCGCAGCAGCGCGATCTCCTCGTCGTCCTTCACCGCGCGCAACGACTCCACCGCTCGCTTCAGCCGCGTCAGCGACGGGCCCACGCGCCCCAGCGCCTCGAAGAGGTCCACGGTCACGTCGTGCGACTCGAACGCCAGCGACGTCACGCCGTCGTTCTTCGCGCGCTCCGCGAGCGCGGTCGCCGGCGCGCCGACGATCGCGCGCTCGACGTCGGGGGCCTGGCGCTTGGACTGCTCGATGTACCTGCCGTCCGTCGCCAGCACCTCGGCGTCGCGCGTGACGAGCAGCGCGCCGTTGCTGCCGGTGAAGCCGGTCAGGTAGCGGACGTTGACCAGCCGCGTGACGAGCGCCGCGTCGGCCTCCCCCAGCGCCTCGCGCAGGGCCGCCCGGCGGCGAGCGTGGACGTCAGGCATCTGTTCCTCCGGTGAGCATTGCCAGCGCCCGCAGCGCCAGGCGGTACGAGTCGAAGCCGAACCCCGAGATGACCCCGTCGGCAACCCCCGCGACGACCGAGTGCCGCCGGAACTCCTCGCGCGCGGCGATGTTCGACAGGTGCACCTCGACGAGCGGCACGCCGACCATTGCGGCGGCGTCGCGGACGGCGTACGAGTAGTGGGTGAACGCCGCCGGGTTGAGCACCACGCCCGACGCGGACTCCGCCGCCTCGTGCAGCCAGCCGATGAGCGTCGCCTCGTCGTCGGTCTGGCGCACCTCGACGTCGAGCCCGCACGCGGCGGCCTCGTCGCGCACCACGGCCACGAGGTCGTCGTACGTCCCCGTGCCGTACACCTCCGGCTCGCGCGTCCCTAGCCGCCCGAGGTTGGGGCCGTTCAGCACGAAGATCACGCAGACACCTCCGCGTACGCCGACTCCAGCAACGCCTCGTTCGGGCTGTCCAGCACCGACGGCTTGCCGAGCGCGTCGAGGACGACGAAGCGCAGCCGGTCGCCGCGGTTCTTCTTGTCCGAACGCATCGCGGCGCGCAGCCGCGGAAACGCGCCGGCCTCATAGCGCGTCGGCAGGCCGAGCGACTCGAGGATCGTGCGGTGCCGGTCGGCCGTGGCGTCGTCCAGCGCGCCGAAGCGACGGCGGCGGCCGACGGCGGCGGCATAGACGAGGCCCACGGAGACGGCGTCGCCGTGCCGCCAGGTGCCGTACCCCGCGTCGTGCTCGATCGCGTGCGCGAGCGTGTGCCCGTAGTTGAGGAACAGCCGCCGCCCCGCCTCCCGCGGGTCCGCGCCCACGACCTCGGCCTTGACGCGGACAGCGCGGGTGACGAGCTCGGTGAGCAGCCGCCCGTCGCGGCCGAGCACCGCGGCGACGTCGCTCTCGACCAGGTCGAGGATGACGGGGTCGCTGATGAAGCCCGCCTTGACGATCTCGGCGAGCCCCGCCGTGTAGTCGGCCTGGTCGAGCGTGCCGAGGACGTCGGGGTCCACGAGCACGATCTCCGGCTGGTGGAACGCACCGACGAGGTTCTTGCCCGCCGCCGTGTTGATCGCGGTCTTGCCGCCGATCGCCGCGTCGACCATGCCGAGCAGGGTCGTGGGGACGTACGCCACGGGTACGCCGCGCAGCCACGTCGCCGCCGCGAAGCCGGCCACGTCGGTCACCGCGCCGCCGCCGACGCCGACGACGAGGTCGGTGCGCGAGAACGCCGCCTGCCCCAGCGCCGCCCACACGTGGTTGACGACCCGCAGGTCCTTGGCCGCCTCGCCGTCGGGCACCTCGCAGCGCATGACCGACGGCCCGAACGAGCCCGCCCAGTCGGCCACACGGTCGGCGTGCGCGGCGACGGCGGGGTTGGAGACGACGGCGACCTGGCCGACGCCGTTGAGGAGCGGGCCGAGGGCGCTGATCGCCTCGGGGCCGATGACGACGTCGTACGGCGGGTCGGTCGCGACCGTCACGCGCTCGGTCACAGCAGCGCCACCACCTCGGCCGCGACGGCGTCGGGCGTACGCCCCGTCGTCTCGACCGTGTGCGTGGCGACCTCGTCGTACAGCGGCCGCCGCCGCACCATGAGCTCGGCCAGCTTGGCGCGCGGGTTGAGGTCGAGCATCGGCCTGCCGGGGCCCCAGCCGACGCGCTTGGTCGCGTCGTGCAGCGCCACCGTGAGGTGGACGACCGTGTGCGTCAGCAGCTCGACGCGGGTGTCGACGTCGATCACGGCGCCGCCGCCGAGCGCGAGGACGCCGTCGTGCCCGGCCAGCGCAGCGGCGACCGCGATGCGTTCGAGGCGGCGGAACTCCGCCTCGCCCTCGTCGAAGAAGATGTCCGCGATCGGCTTGCCCGCGGCCTCGACGACGTCGTCGTCGGTGTCGCGGAACGTCGCTCCCAAGGACTCCGCGACGAGCCGCCCGACGGTCGTCTTCCCCGCTCCGGGCGGGCCGACGAGCACGCAGCGCGTCATCGCAGCACCATCGAGTCGAGGTACGACCGCGCGTTGCGCGCCGTCTCCCCGACCGAGTCGCCCCCGAACTTCTCCAGCGCCGCGTCGGCCAGCGCGATCGCGACGACCGCCTCCGCGATGACGCCCGCCGCGGGCACCGCGCAGACGTCCGAACGCTGCGCGATCGCCTTGGCCGGCTCACCCGTCCGTACGTCCACCGTCCCCAGCGGCCGCGACAGCGTCGAGATGGGCTTCATGGCTGCGCGGACACGCAGCGGCTCACCGGTCGTCATGCCGCCCTCGACGCCGCCCGCGCGCGCGGTGACGCGTGAGGCGTGCCCGTCGGTGACGGCGATCTCGTCGTGCGCCTGGCTCCCCCGCCGCGCCGCGACCGCGAACCCGTCGCCGAACTCCACACCCTTGATCGCCTGGATGCCCATGAGCGCGCCGGCGAGCCGCGAGTCGATCCGCTTGTCCCAGTGCACGTGGCTGCCCAGGCCCGGCGGGAGACCGTACGCGAGCACCTCGACGACGCCGCCGAGGGTGTCGGCGTCGGCCTTGGCGGCGTCGATCTCGGCGACCATCGCCGCGCCGGCCGCGCTGTCGTAGCAGCGGCACGGGTCGGAGTCGACGGCGTCGAGGTCGTCGGGTCCTGGTACGACGCCCTCGGGCGCGGTCACCGACCCGATGCGGACGACGTGGGAGACGACCGTGACGCCGAGCGTCTGCCGCAGGAACGCCCGCGCCACCGTGCCCAGCGCGACGCGCGAGGCGGTCTCGCGGGCGGAGGCGCGTTCGAGGATGGGGCGTGCCGAGTCGAAGCCGTACTTCTGCATGCCCGCGAGGTCGGCGTGGCCTGGGCGCGGGCGGGTCAGGGGCTCGTTGCGCGCCAGCCCCTCCAGCTCCGCGGGGTCGACGGGGTCGGGCGACATGACGACCGACCACTTGGGCCACTCGGTGTTGCCGATGCGCACCGCGACCGGCGAGCCGATCGTGCGGCCGTGGATGACGCCGCCGAGCAGCTCCACGGCGTCCTTCTCGAACGTCATCCGCGCGCCGCGGCCGTACCCCGCGCGGCGGCGCGCGAGCTGGTCGGCGATCTCGTCGGAGGTGACCTCGACGCCCGCGGGTACGCCGTCGAGCACCGCGACGAGCGCGGGGCCGTGCGACTCGCCGGCGGTGAGGTAGCGGAGCATGCGCTGATCCTTCCATGACGAGAGCCTCCGCCCGGGCTACGGACGGAGGCTCTCGTTGTCAGGGATCGAGCGTTACTTCAGGACCTCCTGGCCGACGCTCAGCGTGAACTGCTCGTCGCCGAAGAGGTACGTCGCCGTCTTGCCGCTCGTGGCGAGCAGCTTGAACTGCCCGGCGAACACGCCGCCCACCTTGGGGGTGTAGACGGTCTCGCCGACCTTCGTCTGCGCGTACTGCGTGCCGTCCTTCTCGTAGACCGTGACGAGCGCGACGCGCTGGCCGCTCACCGTCGTGGACGAGCCGGACGTGCTGCCGCCGGTGGTGCCACCCGTCGTGCCGCCCGTCGTGGTCCCGCCGGTCGTGCCACCCGTCGTACCGCCGGTCGTACCGCCCGGCGCCGAGGTGCCCGGCCCGGCGGTGTCCGCCTGGCGGAGCGGGGCCAGCGAGAGGAACGGGTCCTTGCGGCCGGCGACGTCGTTGTACGACGCGGGCTGCGCGGCCGGCTTCTTCGCGGGCTTCGCCTCGGTCTTGGTCGTGGACTTCTTCTGCGGCGCCTTCTTGACGATCGTCAGCGGCGCCGACTCCGTCGCGCCCCCGGCGAACGCGGGGAGGACGACGAAGTAGCCGAGGACGGCGACCACGAGGGCGCCGACGCCACCGACGACGACCAGCTTGCGCCGGTCACCGCCGCCAGCCTCCGGCTCCTCGGCCGCGGCCTCGAAGGGGAACGAGCTCTCACTCATCGTCGTCTCCTACTTCGTCTCGTCGGAGACGCTGGTGGTCGCGGGGGTGGTGGTCTCCGCGGGAGCCTTCTTGGTCATCATCACGTTGGCCGAGATCTCGCCGGTGAGGAAGTTGTACGCGGCGTCGGTCTCGCGGTCCGGGTGCGGGTTGGAGATCCGGAAGGCACCGACGAGCAGGGCCCGGTTGATGTCCTCGATCTCCTTGAAGAACGTCGTGATCTCGGCGTAGCGGCCCACGATCTCCAGCGTCACGGGGATGTTGACCAGCGACGTGCCGTCGACCGCGGCGAGCTTGCCGGGGACCTCGGTGCGGTTCGCGTCGACGCCCTTGGCCCAGGCCGGCAGCGTCGGCTTGATCGTGACGAGCTCGACGCCCGCGTTGTCCGCGGCGTCGGTCAGCGACCGGATGAGGGCCGGCATCGCCGGGTTGCTCGGGATCAGGTTGGCGAACCGCGCGAGGTCGGCCTGCTGCTTCGGCAGGTCCTTCTTCTGCTTGTTCAGCTGGTCGATCTGCGACTGCAGCTGAGCGTTCACCTGCACCTGCTCCTGCGCCTCGGTACGCAGCTCGGACGCCTTCGTCGACTGCGGCGAGACGAGCATGAAGTACCCGCCCACGATGACGGCGAGCGTGCCGAGCGCCGTCAGCAGCCAGAGCTGCCGGAGCTTGGTCATCGCGGGAGTCCCTTCTCGTAGCGGTTGGACAGCGCCTTCTCGTTGACGTACGCCGTCGAGTCGAAGGTGTAACGCGGGCGGTTCCCCATGCCGGGCTCGATGACGAGCTTCGACAGCGTGAAGAACGGGTCCGAGTAGCCCTTCTGCTTGTCCAGGCTCTCCAGCCAGGACGACACGTCGTCGTGGCTGAACGCCTTGCCCTTGAACGTCACGGTGCCGAGCTGCGGGTCGAGGACCGGCGCGTTGTCACCGCTGCCCGCGGTCTTCGCGACCGTCATCCGGACCTCCATCTGGTCGAGCCAGACGTTCTCCGGGATGGTCAGCGTGAGGCCGTGGAAGAACGAGGACCAGCGGACCTCGTACTTCATGGCGGTCGTGAGGGTCTTGTTCGCGGCGTCGACCTTGGCGTACGTCGCCTTGACCGTCTCGAGCTTGGCGAGGTCGCCGCGCAGCGCGACGTTGGCCGCGACCGCCTGCTCCTTCTGCTCGTTGGCGTCGGACACCTTCGCGGACGCCTGCGTGTACATCACGCCGACGACGGCGACGGCCGCGAGGCCGGTGCCGACCATGGCGAGCTGCGCCTTGCGGACCTTGGCCCGCTCCGCGATCTCCGGGGGCAGCAGGTTGACGCGCGGCGGAGCCGCCAGCGTCGTCGAGGTGCTGCCGAACGTCTGGGCCGCCACTTACGCCACCCCCATCGCGAGTCCGACGGGAACCGTGGCGAGCGGCTCCACGTGACCGAGCTGCTCCTCCGAGAGCCCGAGCTTGCCGATCCGAACGTTCGAGAGCGGGCGGCCGGGGACGACCGGGACCCGCAGGATCTCGCCGAGCCGCTGGACCATCCCGCCGAGCTGCGCACCGCCGCCGCTGACGACGACGCGCGACAGGCGGGCGGCCTGGGGCTGCGCGAGGTAGTAGTCGAGCGAGCCGCGTACCTCCTCGAGGAACTGGCCCGCGTGCTGGTCGATGACCCGCGCGGCCGGCGAGGCGCCCTCGAAGGAGCCGGCGCCCATGCCGGTCTGCCACTTCATGGCCTCGGCGTCCTCGACGGGGACGCCCATGCGCTCGGCGACGGCCTCGGTGACGTCGTTGCCGCCCATGAGCAGGATGCGCACGAAGCGGGGGACGCCGCCCTGGTGCACGACGATGTTCGTGACGGACGCGCCCACGTCGACCAGCGCCTCGGCCTCGGCCGAGAAGCCCATCTGGTCCACCGGGGCCAGCGCCCGCAGCATCGCGAACGGCGTGAGGTCGACCATGACCGGCGTGAGGCCCGCGCGCTGCGCGGCGGCCATCGCCGAGGCGACCATGTCACGCGACGCGGCGACGAGCAGGACGCGGAGCATCCGGCCGCCGGACTCGTTCGTGAACTCCTCCAGCGGGTGGAAGTCCAGGATCGCCTGGTCCACCGGGATCGGGATGAAGTCCTGCACCTGGAACGCCAGTGACTTGCGCAGCTCGTCGGCCGGCAGCCACGGCAGGTCCACCTGCCGGACGATCACCTTCTGGTTCGAGACGCCGAGCACGACCTTCTTGGTCGAGAACTTGGCGGTCGCCCAGAGCTGCTTGATGGCGCGCGCCACGGTGTCCGGGTCGACGACCTCGCCGTCCCGCACGGTGCCCGGGGGCAACGCGACCTGGCCGAAGCGCTCGAGCGTGCCCTGGCCCTTGCCCAGGCTCATCTCGGCGGCGCGCACGCTGGAGGTCCCGATGTCGAGCCCCACTGCGGTCTTGACTCCCACGACTGATCCCCTCTGCTCACGCTGCGTGAGCCGTACGGAGGTGTGCGGCCGATCCGCCTCGCAGCGTCCGGACGTACAAGCCATCAATCGGTCGCGGTGGGTGACGGCTTGAGGAATTCGGCCCAACGGGTTGCTCCGCGCGCGTGACGGCGTTGAGCCGTGCGGCCGTCACTCAAGAGGGCTAGCCCGTCGTGAGGGGGTCCCTCGGCGCCAGGAAATCGTGATCTTGGCGACGTTCGTGCCTCCCGGGCAGCACGAACGCAGCCAAGATCACGCGAAACGGACGCCGGGACGCGGCGCCGGCCGTTCTTTGAAGATCATCACGCTCGAGAGGGGCGGGGGAACAGCAGAGAACACCACGTGACAGGGCGCGCGGCACGCCCGCACCCCCGGGGAGCGGCTCGGACGCCGGACGCGGCGCGCTAGAGGCCGCTGACTCCCAGGTACGCGTCGGCGAGCGGCCGGCCCACGAAGATCGCGACGAGCGCGCCCGCGATCATGAACGGCCCGTACGGGATCTGCGTCTTGCGCGACCCGCGCCGCAGCAGCAGCACGCCGACGCCCCAGATCCCGCCCAGGAGGAAGCCGAGCATCCAGCCGGTGAACCACTCGGGCCAGCCCAGCCAGCCCAGGTACAGCCCCAGCACGCCCGCGAGCTTCACGTCGCCGAAGCCCATGCCCGCGGGGTACGCCAGCACGAGCAGGAAGTAGATGCCGTACAGCGCCGCCATGCCGATCACGGCACGCACCAGCGGGTCGTACTCGCCCGACAGCAGCGCAGCGCCGCCGAGGAGCACGATGCCGACGACGTACGACGGCAGCGTGATGACGTTGGGCAGCCGCTTCGTGTCGAGGTCGATGAGCGCCAGCGCCACGGAGATCGCGCCGAGGTAGAGGAACGCCGGCAGCGCCCAGTCGTAGCCGATGCGCGCGGCCAGCGCGCCGAACAGCACGCCCGTGGCCAGCTCGACGCCCGGGTAGCGCGCCGAGATGGGCTCGCCGCAGTGCCGGCACTTCCCGCGCAGCAGCAGCCACGAGACGACGGGCAGGTTGTCGTACGGCTTGATGGGCGTGTCGCAGCGCGGACAGTGCGACGGCGGGCTGACCAGGCTCTCGCCGCGCGGCACGCGCCACACGACGACGTTGAGGAACGACCCGATCAGCAGCCCGAAGACCGCGGCGAGCGCTACCAGCATGCCGTCACACTAGGGCGCCTAGCGGTCGACCTCGCGGAAGCGGGTGGGCTTGATGTCGAACACGCCGCCCGGCGTGGCCCGCGTGTAGCAGTCGTTGAGCGACACGCTGGAGTTACCCGTGAAGTTCAGCTGCTTGGCGAACAGCGTCCCCACGAGCTGCGCGCCACCGTTGTACGTCATCGAGCCGTCGGGCACGAAGACCGCGCCGGCCAGCGAGGCGTTCGAGTTGAGGCGCAGGTTGCCGCCCTCGACGACGACGACGACGGTCGGGTGGTCGTTGACGCAGCTGGGGTCGCTCTGCCAGGCGTACGAGCTCAGCTCGCCCTGGATGCTGACGGTGTCGCTGGCACCGATCTTGAAGTACAGCACCGGGTTGCTGTGCGTCGTCGCGGTCGGCCAGGTCGCCGGCGACGTGGTCGTGTAGTACGTCCCGGACGCCTGCGCGCGGGCCTTGAGCAGCGCGTACTGCGCGTCGGTGAGACCGCGTGGCAGGTAGTTGTACGGCTCCGCCTTGAGCATGGTCAGGTCGAAGTGCGACGAGCTCGTGTACTGGTTAGCCGCGCTCGTGCAGGCCGACCCCGAAGGGAACGCGCCGCCGAGGGGCGCCGAGTCGCGGTCGTACGGGTACGTCGAGTTGCAGGTGCCGACGGACGCGCGGTGGATGGCCTTGTTGTCGGACGCCTTCACCACGTCGAGGCTGTTGGTGCAGCTGCCGTTGACGTTCGCGGTCGTGATGTAGCGCGCGGAGTGCGCGGCCGCGGGGACGCCGTAGTACGAGTCGATGCCGCTGAAGTTCAGCTTGTCGCGGCTGTCGATGCAGGCCTCGGAGAGCACGCTCTCGTTCATCACCGAGCCGGTACCGCCGTTGTTCAGCGCCTCCTTGGTGAAGACGCCCAGCGGGAAGCCCATGGGCTTGACCTCGACGGTCACCTCGAGCGTGCGCTTGCCGGGGCCGGAGCCCGCGGTGCCGACCGAGTAGATCTTGTAGATGCCGACCTTGTACGACGGGGGCTGGTACTTCTGGATCGGCTTGATCCACACCTTGGCCGCGCGGCCGTCGGGCAGCGACACGGTCTGCGGCGTCGTGGAGTTGCCCCACGGGTTGCCCGAGCAGGACGGCGAGCAGTCGAGAACCTTGGTGTTGTGCTTGTTGATGTACCCGATCGCGCGCGTGACGCCCGCCTCGGCGGCACCGAGGGCGCCCGCGGCGACGCGGTCGCGGCCGGCGTTGCCGAGGTTGCTCACGGCCACCTGGGACACGGTGAGCCCGAGCATCGTGAGCACCGCCGTGACGAGGAGGACGGTGACCATCGCCACACCGCGCTCGTCGCGGCGCAGCCGCCCCAGCAGAGAGTTACGCACTGTCGTCGCCCGCCCTTAGTACGGCCGGTTGCGCAGGTCGACCTGCGTCCGGTAGGTCTGCTCGCGGTCGCCCTTGAGCACGGTGATCTCGATCGTGATGCTGTCGATCTTCGACAGCTCCGCGCCGTCGAGGACGTGGTTGTCGTTGCCGCCGGCGTTGGCCGTGTCGGCGTCGAGCTCCTCCCAGTTCACGACGCCGTCGTACGTCCCGTCGACGGCCCCGTCGGCGGCGTGCACGCGGCTGGTGAAGCGCATCGTGAACGACTCGACCTCGGCGGCGAGGACCGGCATCGACTCGCCCGCGGCGAGCAGGAGGACGCGGCGGTTGGCGCGGTCGTACTTGTACGTCAGCGTCTCGGGGTCCGTCGCGTTCGGCTCGATGGTGTCGTTGCCGTTGAAGTCGACGTTGAACGTCACCGACGTGTCCGCGGTGCCGTCCGACGTGTAGTACGACGGGTAGAGCTCGGTGCCTGTGGACGAGACCGCGCCGCCGGGGTTGGTGACCGCGCCGATCGACTGCGCCTCGCGCAGCTCGCGCGACATGCGGTTGAGGAGCAGGCGCGCCTCTTCGTTGAGGTCGTTGTACTCGCGGCTGTTCTTCGCGGTCCTGGCGCCGGCGACGACCGTCGTGAAGACCATCGACGACAGCAGCATGAACAGCATCGACGCGACGAGCAGCTCGACGAGCGTGAAGCCGCGCGCTCCCCCTCGGCGGACCCGCGCGAGCGCGGCGGTCAGGACGCTCATCGGTGGTCCTCCGCCGTGCACGCGCCGGTGGCGATGTCGGCGGCGATGACCGAGGAGTCGTCGCCTGCGCGCAGCGGCACCGTCTTGACGCCGATCATGCCGCTGAACGACGCGGCGACGGTCGACCCGTCGGCGCCGAGGGTCGCGGCGGACGACACGGTCCCGACGTCCATGCTGCTCCAGGAGGAGAAGTAGTCCGAGAGCCACAGCGGGTTGCCGTCGCCGTCGGTGCCGACCTGGGTCTGTGCGAGCAGCTCCGCGCTCAGCGGCGACGCGATGTCCGACGACGAGAGCGCGACCGTGCGGTAGCCGTTGACGGCCGCCGGGTCGAACGGCGCGTAGTACGACAGCGAGCCGGTGTACGTGATCGACGCGGACGCCGACGGCGTGCCGCCGGACCGCGCGACCGTGCAGGAGACCGACGAGTCGGTGAGCGCGACGCGCACGAGCCCGAGCGGCGCGTACGACGTCGGCAGCAGCGCGAGCACGCCCCTGACCTTCGCCGAGGCGGAGGTGGTCGTGGTGTAGTTCGTGCCGCTCTTCGTGGTGCCCGCCCAGCCGCTGACGCCGACGTTGCTGCAGGAGCCGCCGCAACCGGCGTCCTCGACGTACGCGTGCTGCGCCAGCAGTCCGAGCCGCGCATTGGCGTCAGCGTCCATTGCGAACGTCGCGACCTTGCCGCCGCCGCCGGAGCCGAGGACGTCCGCCTTCGCGGGCCCGCTCGACGCGCCGAGGACGACCTGGCCGGTGCTCGACGTCGCCGAGACGTTGCTGGTCGACGTGCTGCCGACCGACGCCCACGTGACGCCGTTCTCCACGAGGGTCTTGGGGCCGGCCGACGTGCCCAGCGGGCCCTCGTTCGGCGGAGCCTTGACGCTGGTGACGGCGCCGTTGGCGGTCGCGCCGGCGGACAGCTCGAGGACGGCGCCGCGTACGGCCTGCGCCGCGGACACCGTCTGCGACAGCCCGCCGTCGGCGGTGAGCGACGCGAGGTCCATGGACAGCGTCTGGCCGTCCGCGAGGCCCGCGGTCAGGCGCAGCGCGGTGAGCCGCGACTGCAGCACCGACGTCGGCGCGCTCGGGCGGCCGTTCGTGATCTGCGTGTACGCCCGCGCCGTACGGGCCAGCTCGCCGGAGTTCCAGATCGTCGTCACGCCCACGCCGACCGTCAGGGTCGGGGGCGTGTCGGAGCCGCTGACCAGCGCGTTGAAGCCGGTCGGCGTGTACGGGCTGCCGCTCTCGTCGAGGAACTGCGTCGCGACGTACTGCTTGTACTTCGGGTAGCCGGGGAGCGCCGTCTGCACGTAGCGGTAGAACGCGCCCGTCGCCGGGTCGCCGTCGGCGGTCCAGCGCGTCGCGCCGGCGGGGACGTAGCCCTGCACGCCGCGGCCGGCGGAGCCCGTCGTGTTGGCGAAGTAGGTGTCGAGCAGGTCCGGCGGGTTGGTGCCCGAGGCGACCTGGTCGATGTGGAACGGCAGGTTGCGGATCTGCTCGAAGCGCTGCTGCGAGAGGTTCTTGGCCGTCGTCTCCATCTTGGTGAGCACGCTGGCGCGCAGGCCGCTCGCGAACATCGCGGTCACGCCGGTGGCGACGATCGCGAACACGATCATCGCGGCCATGACCTCGATGAGCGTGAAGCCCTCGTCGCCGCGCCGTGCGCGCAGCCGCTTACTCGTACGAGACACGAGCGGTCAGCCCTTCGACGTCGATGCGGTAGGTCTTGCTGGTGCCGGAACGCGTCACCGTCACCGACCCCTTGCTGCCGGAGCCGCGCGCGTAGAACCACACGCTGGTGCCGCTGCCGCCACCGGACTGCGTGAACGCCGCGCCCGTGTACGTGATCCGCGACGACGGCGGCGCGATGACCTGGCCGGCGTCGTACGACGCGCCGTTGAACCGGTACACCGTCGCCGACGAGGCGGTGAGGTCCACGCGGTACGTCGTCTCCTCGGCCACCGCGCGCACCTGCGCCCTGCGGAGGAACGCCACCAGCTCGCGCGTCGCGGCCGTGTGCTGCTGCTTGCCGCGGTAGTTGGCGTACGGGCCCACGGCGAGCGTCACGAGGATGCCGAACAGCACCATCGCGACCATCGTCTCGATGAGCGTGAAGCCGCCCTCGTCGCGTGGGCCGGTCCTTCGCAGCACGCCTCGACCTCCGCCTTCGTGGACCATCACGCCTGGCTTATCGGCACGGAACCGGCACTCGCTTGAGCCGTACGGGCGAATGAATGCGCGGCGACGGGCTTAGCCCCCGCTCTAACAGGTGACCAGGCCGTTCAGCCCGATCTGCACGATGCCGCTGTCGCTGCGGTAGACGAACGTCTTGCCGGGCACGAACTGGTTCTGACCCTCGATGCAGTACGACGTGTCCGTCGCCGACACCGTCAGGCTCACCCAGTCCGACGGGCGGAACCCCTCCGCCTGGATCGCCGGCGTGCTCTCCGTCGCCCCGTCCAGGCCGGCGTAGCTGAACGTCGCGTTGTCCGTCGCGAACGTCTCCATCGCCAGCGCGGCGTTCTTCATGTCGTGGACCGCCTGCGCGCGGTACGCCTTCTCGCGGTGCCGCAGGTACGACGGGATCGCGATCGCCGCGAGGATGCCGATGATGACGATCACGACGAGCAGCTCGATGAGCGTGAAGCCCTCGTCCCTCTCGCGCGTACCCATGGACTGTTGATCGGATCGCCGCCCCGGCGCATTGAGCCCGGGCACGCGAAAAGGGGCGGCCCTCGCGGGCCGCCCCTCTCCGGGTCTAGCGGGTCTTAGCAGGCGACGGCGTTGACGACCGTCTGGCCGGTCGCGGAGCTGTAGTGGACGAACTTGCCCGTCAGCTTCGCGTGCTCACCGCAGAGGGTGAACGAGGTGGCCGGGTTGCCGACCGCCGGGGTGACGTCGACGTCGGTCGACTCGTTGTAGCCCTCGGCCGTCAGGTCCGCGATGGTCGCGGTGTACTGACCGTCGTGGTCCGTCGCGTAGGACTCCTCCGCCGTGGCGGCGTTCTTGACGTCGCTCTTGACGGCCGCGAGCCAGCCCTTCTCACGCTGCTTGAGGAAGGTCGGGATCGCGATGGCGGCGAGGATGCCGATGATGATGATGACGACCAGGAGCTCGATGAGGGTGAAGCCACCCTCCTCCTGCTGGGCCTTGCGGATCCGAGCGAGCATGTCTGCCCTTTCCCTGACGAAGATGTGAGCCGCGCGTGGTAGTGCTGTGCCCTCGCGCGACCCCCTCCGGGGAGGGTGCCGGCCGAGGCAGCCAGGCTGACCTGCGGGTCCTGCGGGTTCCTTGGCTTTGCGACCCCGCCTCGCGACGGGTGTGCCGTTGCTCTGCCGTGCGGCTCTTACGTTGACACCTAGTACTTCGGGCGTGACCCGGGGGTCCTTTAGCAGGAACTTCGCGGCATCCGGGGGAACGTCGACCCGTCACCGGACGCGACGTGTCGCTCCAGCTCCGTCAGCCACGCGCGCATCGTGGTGCCTGCCTGCCGGGGGTCGTAGTACGAGGAGTACTTCTGGCGAAGCAGGTCGTGGAGCGCCTGCTCGTCGAGCGGCTCGGCCAGCAGCTCCCTGAGCGATGTGACGACGCCCTGGATCTGGTTCAGCGGGGTATGTCCGGCGTACTCGGCGACTACTTCACTCGCGTTTACGGCGTCGAGCTGCCAGTCCGGGTTGAAGTAGGCCCCGAAGAACTCTTCCAGCACGGTGTCTCGTCGGCTCATGGACTCACGCACCTGTCCCAGCTGGATGGCGCACGCACGCGCCGTGCCTCTCCGCGGCGGCCAGCGTAACCACGGCTCGCTTCTGGTTCCTTGAAGATCATCACGCGGGAGACCGGCGCGGCAACGGCAAGGAACAGCCGGGCAATGCCGGACATGCCAGGAGCCGGTCCCGTACGGGGACCGGCTCCTGGGCGGGCAGGTCTACTTGATCAGGTCGAAGATCCGGAAGATCGGCATGTAGAGCGCGACGATCATGGAGCCGACCACCGCGCCGAGGAACGCGATCATCAGCGGCTCGATGAGGGCGGTCAGCGACTCGGTGGTTGCCTCGACCTCCTGGTCGTAGAACTGGCTGATCTTCATGAGCATGGTGTCCAAGGCGCCGGTGTCCTCGCCGACGGCCATCATCTGCACGACCATGGGCGGGAAGACCTTGTGGCCCTCGAGGGGCTTCGCCAGGCTCTCGCCGGTACGCACCGACTCCTGGACGTCACGGACGGCGCGGCCGAGGACGACGTTGCCTGTGGTGTCGGCGACGATGTCCAGGCTCTGCAGGATGGGGACGCCGGACTTCATCATCGTGCCGAGGTTGCGGGCGAAGCGGCTCAGGGCGATCTTCTGGAACAGCCCGCCGAACACCGGCATCTTCAGCTTCATCGGGTCGACGAAGTTCCGTACGCGGTCGGTGTGCTTGACCTTCTTCCACGTGATGCAGAAGCCGATGAACGCCACGATGAAGACCGGCAGCAGGAGCCGCAGCTTCTCGCTCATGAAGATGAGCACCTTGGTCGGTGCCGGCAGCTCGCCGCCGAGCGTGTCGAACATCCCCGCGAACGTCGGCACGATGAAGATCAGCATGACGATGCACATGAGGATCGCGAGGATGAAGACCACGACCGGGTACGTCATGGCGGCCTTCACCTTGCCGCGGAGCCTGACCTCGGACTCGTAGTTCTCGGCGACCTGCAGCAGCACGGAGTCGAGGAAGCCGCCGACCTCGCCGGCCTTGGTCATGTTGACCATCAGCGGCGGGAACACCCTGGGGTGCTTCGCGAGCGCGGCGGACAGCGCGTTGCCGGTCTCGACGTCGTTGCGGACCTCGGTGAGGACGCGGGCCAGCTCGGGGTTCTCGGTCTGCTCGGAGAGGATCGACAGGGCACGCAGCAGCGACAGGCCCGAGTTGATCATCGTCGCGAACTGCCGCGACATGACCGCGAGGTCCTTGAGCTTGACCTTCTTCGCGCCCATGCCGGGGATCTTGATCTCGGTCTTGAGCCCGGCCTTGTGCTCGTCGATCGAGAGGGGCGCGTAGCCCATCCCCTTGAGCTTGGCTGCCACCGCCGAGGCGTTGTCCGCCTCGATGGTCCCCTGCTGCACCTTGCCGGCGCGGTCGCGGACCTTGTACGCGTACGTCGTAGCCATCTGCGTTCCTCTCAGGCCCGGCCGCAGAGCCGGGTGAAGTCCTCGACGTGGTGGCACTTCTCCATGCCGGTCTCGTACGTGATCCGGCCCTTCTTCACCAGCTCGGCGAGGTGCTGGTCCATCGTCGCCATGCCGAACTTCGCGCCCGCCTGCATGGCCGAGTAGATCTGGTGCGTCTTGCCCTCACGGATGAGGTTCCGGATGGCGGGCGTGGCCACGAGGACCTCCGCCGTGACCACGCGGCCCTTGCCGTCCACGGTGCGGCACAGCTGCTGGGCGACGATGCCCTGCAGCGCGCCGGCGAGCTGGACGCGGACCTGCTGCTGCTGGTGCGGCGGGAAGACGTCGATGATGCGGTCGATCGTCTGGGCGGCGTCCTGCGTGTGCAGGGTGGCGAAGACCAGGTGACCGGTCTCGGCGGCGGTCAGCGCCACCGAGATCGTCTCCAGGTCGCGCATCTCGCCGACCAGGATGATGTCGGGGTCCTGGCGCAGCACGTGCTTGAGCGCGTTCTGGAACGAGTGGGTGTCCTCCCCCACCTCGCGCTGGTTCACGAGGCAGCCCTGGTGGCGGTGCAGGAACTCGATCGGGTCCTCGACGGTCATGATGTGGTCGCGGCGCTGGCGGTTCGCCAGGTCGAGCAGCGACGCGAGCGTCGTCGACTTGCCGGAGCCCGTGGGTCCCGTGACGAGGACGAAGCCGCGGGGCAGCATCGCGAAGTTCGCGGCCGTCGGCGGGATGCCGAGGTCCTCGAGCTTCTTGATCTCGAACGGGATGAGGCGGAACGCCGCGCCGACCGCGTCACGCTGGCGGTAGATGTTGGTACGGAACCGCGCCTTGCCGGGGACGGCGTAGGCGAAGTCGAGCTCCAGCTCCTCCTCGAACCGCTCGCGCTGCTTCTGCGTGATGATCGCGTAGAGCATCTTCTGCAGGACCGGCGGCGTGAGGATCGGGTACTCGTCGAGCGCGACGAGATGGCCGTTGATGCGGATCGTCGGGCGCGCGCCGGCCGTGAGGTGCAGGTCGGAGCCGCCGCCGTCGAGCACGCGGACGAGCAGGTCGTTGAGGAAGATACCCTCCTCGCGGCTGTCCTCCTCCAGGGCGCTGCGGACGAACGCCTTCTCGGTGTCCTCGGGGGCCACGTCGACGTCGGGCAGCGGCGGCGCGAACGCCTCCGGCGGCGCGACGGGCGCGGCGGGCGGCGCGACCGGGGGTGCGGGCGCGGGAGGCGGCGCGACCGGGGGCGCGGGGGGCGCGGCCGCGAACGGCGCGGGCGCAGCCGGCGCCGGAGCGGGCGGAGCGGGCGGAGCAGGGGCGGGAGCGGGCGGCGGCGGGGGCGCCGTGGCCTGCGAGCCCGCGGGCGGCTGCCACGTCGGGTCGAGCGGTGACGCCGCGGGCGGCGGCGAGGCGGCGAAGAAAGAGTCGCCGGATCCCTGAGCGGTCACGCTCGAGCCCCTTCCAGTGCGGACAGCGGGGCACTCCGGCTCCGGGCCGGGTGCCGTACTACGAACGGAGCATCGGCACCGGCGGAACCCCCCTTGAGCCGTTCGGCCCCCTCCCCGCATACGACGGAGCCCCGGCGGCTGGGCGCCGGGGCTCCGTTTCGTGCCGTTACGACCCGGTCGGCACCCACAGCGAGAACGACTGCTCCACGCCGGCCGCCGACACGGCGACGAGCACCCCCGCCTCGGGCAGGTCGGTGGCGGACTCGCCGGGCCGCACGACGACGGCGACCCGGATCGGGTCGACCGGGGTCCAGATGACGATCGGCGAGCTCACGAACTGCGTGAGGAACGACCGGATCACCGACCCGTGCGCCGGCAGGGCGAACGCCCAGTCGATCGCGATGCCGTTGTCGACCAGCGTCGGGTCCGTGGTGTTCGGCAGCGGGAGGCGGCCGTCGATCCGCTCCCACACGGCCCAGTAGTCGTCCTCGTAGTACCCGTTGCCGGCGCTCTGCGAGACGAGCTGCATGGTGCGGTTGTTGCTGGTGCAGCCGACGCGCGACGTCGCCGTGGCCGCGGAGGCGACGGCGACGCCGGTGCCGGTGTCGCTGCCCGCGAGGTAGCAGTCGAGACCGTGGTAGAGCCGCAGCCCGCTCAGCGCGGTGCCGGTGGTGTTCGTGACGACGACGTCGCTGCGGTAGTCGGTGCGCCCGGTGACGTACGTGTCGATCCGGGTGAGCCGGATGCCGGTCGTGCCCGCGTCGACGACCGTGGTGACGATGTACGGGTCGGTGAGCGTGCCGGACCCCGTCGGCGGCGTCTGCGAGACCGGCGTGAACGCCGTGTACGGGTTCCCCCAGCCGAAGGGCGTCGCCGAGTACCCGTGCGACGAGAAGTCGGGGCCGTACAGCATGCCCCCGTAGGACAGGAACGTGCCGCAGTCCGCGGGCTCGTGCGACGGGCCGTAGACCTGCCCGCCGCCGCCGAACCCGACGAGACCGGAGCCGACGACGGTGGACGCGGGCGAGGCGATGTTGACCTGGCAGGAGAGCTCGTTGCCGAGGTGGATGGAGCCGATGGGGCCGGCCGAGGTGATCGTGACGTAGGGCACCGACGACAGGGCGCTGACGGCGGCGCCGGTTGCCTTCGGGTCGTCGCCGGCGGTGGCCGTCCCGGTCATGCCGGTGAACGCGGCGGCGACGGCCAGCAGGCCGGTGCCGAGGCGCAGGGCGGTGGATCGCATGGGTTGGTTTCCCTCCTGAGTGGCGTTGCGTACGGCAGGGGTACGGCCGCCGTCAGCGAATCCCTCACGGCGCGCCGCGGGAAAAGTTCTTCCGAGGGATGCGCGCCGCGCCGCCGTATCAGAGATACGGGCACCGCGGAACGGGGAGGGGAACGGGTGGACGACGACGACCGCGCGAGGCGCTGGGACCTCGTGCTGCCGCACCGCGCCCGCCTGCTCGCGATCGCCCGGCACCTGGTCCACGACCCCGGCGACGCCGAGGCGTGCGTGCAGGAGGCGCTGACCCGCTGCGTCACGTTTCCCGGGCTCGACGAGTCCAACGTCGCCGGCTTCCTCGTCGTGACCACCCGCAGGCTCTGCACCGACCACTACCGGGCGCACGCCCACACCACCCGCGTGACGGCCAAGCTGACGGCGCGCACGGCGGACGAGCCCGGCATCGACGAGGCGGTCTGCGACCGCGCGGAGGCCGCCTGGGTCACCGAACGCCTCGCCGACCTGCCGGCCCGCCAGCGCGACGTCGTCCTGGCGCGGGCCGCCGGGCAGTCGCCGCAGGAGATCGCCGAGCACCTCGCGGTGTCGTACAAGACCGTCGAGACGCTGCTGTACCGGGTCCGCGTGCGTGCCCGCACGGAGCTGGAGCGGACGTACGCCGGGATCTCGGTCCTGGTGGCGCGCTGGGCGCGTCCCGACGTCGGCGCCGTCGGCGCGGCAGGCCTCGCGGTCGCCACGGCGGGTACCGCCGCGCTGCTCGCGACCCCGCCCCTGGCGCGGCCCGCCGCCCTGCCCACGCCTCCCGCGGTGACGCGCGCGGCGGCGCCGGCACGGGTCGTACGAGTCGCCGCCGTGCCGGTGCTGACGTCCGCGCCGAGGCCGCCGCTGCCGTCACAGGCTGCGCGCCCGTTGCCGAGCCCGACGCGCACGCCGCCGACGCTGTCGCCGTGCGACTTCCCGCCCTACTTCGCGGACCCGTGCGTCGAGCCCGACCCGTCCGACCCGCCGATCCTCCCGCTCCTGAACTGCGTCCGCTACGGGTTCAGCCCCACCGGCTTCGCCTGCAACACCGCCCCGCCGGAGGAGTCCCGGCGTCCCACCCCCGAAGGAGACGAATGACAACGCTCTGGCGCGGCCTGCCTGCCCTCCTGATCGGCGCGGCGCTGCTCGCCCCCGTGTCGCCTGCCGCGGCCTCCGAGTCGTGCTCGTTCTACCGCTGGGACGAGCCGACCAAGGAGTACGTCCTGGTGGCGCGCTTGGCGCCGCGGCAGAAGTTCGAGGACACGCACGTGTACCTCGTGGACTGGCACTGCCAGTACTGCGTCCCGGCGATGACGGCGCGCAACCCCGACGACGTGTTCGAGAGCGTCGACGACGCGCAGGTGCTGACCCAGCGTCTCGTCCAGCAGACGGTCGAGGCGGTGACCGAGCTCCAGGTGACGGTGCCGTCGCCCGGCCCGGGGTCGGGGTCGCCAGCCGCGGGCGACCCGTGGAACTACCCGGACTGCCCGAAGGTGGCGCCTCTCTGGGACGAGAAGGCGCTGGACGCCGTCGGCGGGATCGGCTGACGGCCGCGACCGTCAGACGACGACGCGGAGGATCTCCTCGAGCGACGTGTGCCCGAGGAGGACCTTGCCCATGCCGTCGGCGCGCAGCGTCGACATGCCCTGGCTACGCGCCATGCGCCCGATCTCGTCGGCGGAACGCCGCTCGACGGCGAGGCGTTCGACGTCCTCGGTCACGGTCATGACCTCGTGCAGCGCCATGCGGCCCTTGTAGCCGGTCTTGGAGCAGTTGGAGCAGCCGACCGGCCTGTACAGCGTCGGCACCGGCTCCCCCGGCGTCCACGGGAACCGCGCGTGCACCAGCGACTCCTCGCTCGGCTGGTACGCCTCCTTGCACTTCGAGCAGAGGCGGCGGGCGAGCCGTTGCGCGAGAACGCAGTCGAGGGCGGAGCCGACGAGGAACGGCTCGATGCCCATCTCGATGAGGCGCGTGATGGCCGACGGCGCGTCGTTCGTGTGCAGCGTCGTCAGCACGAGGTGACCGGTGAGCGCGGCCTCGATGGCGATCTGCGCCGTCTCGTGGTCGCGGATCTCACCGATGAGCACGATGTCGGGGTCGGAACGCAGGATCGACCGCAGCGCCGCGGCGAACGTCAGGCCGGCCTTCGCGTTGACCTGCACCTGGTTGATGCCGGGGAGGCGGTACTCGACGGGGTCCTCGACCGTGATGGTGTTGCGGTCGGGCGTGTTGACGATGTTCAGCGTGGCGTACAGCGTCGTCGACTTGCCGGAGCCCGTGGGGCCGGTGACGAGGATCATGCCGTACGGCTTGGTGAACGACTCCTCGTAGCGCGTGAAGTTGTCCGGCATGAAGCCGAGGTCCGCGAGCTTCAGCATCGCGGTGGAGTTGTCCAGGATTCGCATGACGACCTTCTCGCCCCACACGGTGGGGAGGGTCGCGACGCGCAGGTCGATCTTCTTGCCGTTGGCGGTGACGGACATGCGCCCGTCCTGCGGGATGCGGCGTTCGGCGATGTTGATGTCGCTCATGATCTTGAGTCGGGAGATCACGCCCGACTGGATCGTCTTCGGCGAGCGCATGATCTCGTGCAGCACGCCGTCGATGCGGAAGCGGACGCGCAGGTCCCGCTCGCACGGCTCGATGTGGATGTCCGAGGCGCGGTCCTGGATCGCCTGCGTGATGAGCAGGTTCACGAACTTGACGATCGGCGCGTCGTCGACGATCTCCTTGACCTTGGACAGGTCGTCGCCCTCGTCCGTGACGTCGAGCGTCGCGGTGAGGTCCTCGATGTCGCTGTCCATGCGGTTCAGGCGGTTGATGGCCGCCACGACGTCCGCCTTGGTGGCGACGACAGGCTTGACCTCCATGCCCGTGATCGAGCGGAAGTCGTCCATCGCGAACACGTTCGCGGGGTCGGCCATCGCGACGACGAGGCGCCCCTCCTCGAACCCGATCGGCAGCGCCGTATGCCTGCGCGACACCGCGTCGGGCACGAGCGCGCACGCGGACGGGTCGATCGGGTGGTCGGTGAGGTCGACGAACTGGAGGCCGATCTGCTGCGCGAGCGACGCGACGAGCTGGCTCTCGGTGACCATGCCGAGCTCGACGAGCACGCGGCCGAGGGACTTGCCGACGCGCTGCTGCTCCGCCACGGCCTGCTGGAGCTGGTCGGACGTGACCAGCCCGCCTTCGAGCAGGATGTCTCCGAGCTGCTTCACGCCACCTCCTCAGGCTCCGCAGGACGTATCGGCGCGTTGGGCCGTTTGCTGAATCAGGCTATTCCGGTTAGCCGAGCCGCGGCGGCCTTCAGCGCGACTGCCCTCGGGTCGTCGTCACTGAGCGTCATCACGGTGCCGTCGGCGAAGCCGAGCTGGACGCCGGCGTGCTCCTCCTCCGGCTCCGCGGGCTCGTCCGGCACGAACGCCGAGACGACGGGCGACGGCGTGGGTACGGCCGCGATCGCGCGCGCGACGTCGAACGGCGACGTACCGATGAAGACGACGCGGCCGCACTTCTCGCGCCGCCGCCAGGGCCAGCGCACGGCGCTACGCCCTGGCCGGTTCGGCTTCGAGGGAGTCGAGGACCGCGTACAGGAGGGCGAGCAGGACGGCCTTGACGCTCTCGCGGTCGGTGGCGTCGCACGGCACGACGGGGACGTCGGGGTCGAGGTCGAGCGTCTCGCGAACTCGCGCCTCCTCGGCCGGGTCGATGCCGTCGGAGCGGTTGAGGGCGACGACGTACGGCACCCGCGCCATCCGGCGGAACGCCTCGAGGATCGTCCGGCCCTCCTCCGCCGACTCCGGCCTGCTGGAGTCGAGCAGGAGGACGTAGCCGAGCATCCCCTCGCCGAGGATCTCCCACATGAAGTCGAAGCGCTCCTGCCCGGGCGTGCCGAACAGGTAGAGCACGAGCTCGCGGTCGATCGTGATGCGGCCGAAGTCCATCGCGACGGTCGTCTCGGTCTTGCGCGACCGCGTGTCGTCGGTGATGTCCTTCTCGGTCGACAGCACGGTGATCTCGCTGATCGTCCGGATGAGCGTGGTCTTGCCGGCCGAGAACGGCCCGGTGACCACGATCTTCTTGCCGGCGTTGAGCTTCTTGCGAGGCGCCATTACAACCCCCTCACACCGGCGATGAGACGCAGCAGCAGGCTCTTGTTGACGCTGGGGTCGCGCTCGATCAGCGCGGCGACGGTCTCGGTGGCGATGGCCGCGGAGCCGTCGGTCTCGGTCGTGTCGGCCGGTGGCCGGCGCGTGCCGGGGACGGAGACGCGCTCCTCCGGGTAGTCGGGGCGTCGCGACACGATCGGCTCGGGGCGCTGCGGCACGACGTCGGGGACGTTCTCCGGCTTCCTGGCGGTCTCGCGGGCGGGCTCGGACCTGCGCGGCTGAGCGGCGGGCTCGGGGCGGCCCTCCAGCGCCGACAGCTCGGCCTGCCGGCGTACGAGCGCGGCGACGGAGTCGTTGGCGTCGTTGTCGCCGCGGCGGATCGTGACCAGCTTGCGGTCCACCAGCGCGGCGAGCGTCTTCACGGTGGCGAACTCACCGCGGCCCGTGAGGCGGACGAGGTCGGCGACCGTACGGTGCCCGTCGGCGAGCGCGAGCAGCGCCCACTCGTCGGTCGTGACGGACGTGTCCTCGCCGGGGGTGAGCACCACGCTGACGACCGCGTCGGGGGCGGGGACGGCCTTGGTGAGGCCCTCCCACTCCTCCATCCGGCGGCGGCCCTCGGTGATGACCTCCTCGACGTTCAGGGAGACGCCGAGGTCGTCGGGGTTGGCCTCGTCGGCCATGAACGCGAAGTCGCCCCGCGTCCAGCGCAGCAGGTCGAACACCGCGTCGGTGGCCTGCTCGACGACCAGCTCGTGGAGCACGCCGTCGTCGACCGCGCCCGCGTCGTGGGCGGCCTTGCCGAGGCCGAGCGTGGGGTCGTTGCGGACCGCCTCCAGGGCGGCCGAGAGCTGCGCGTCGTCCAGCAGCCCGGCGCCGACGAGGCGGCGGCCCAGCGACTGGCGGCTCACGTCGGAGGCGGCGCCGGTCACCGAGCCCGTGGCGAAGTGGACGATGCCCTTCGTCGCGGGGCCGGTGATGTGCAGCGCGCCCGTCTTCTTCGTGAACGACAGCAACTGGAAGATGTCAGGGAGGCTGAACGCGTCGAGCGAGCCTTCGAGAGTCATGGAACGGTTCTCCGTCGCCTTCTCCGCCTAGGCCCAGGCCGAGCCGTTGGCCTCGGGCACGGCGGCCGGCAGGGGGGCGTACGCCGGGGTGGGCTCGCTGCTCATCGCGGCCAGCGCCTCGAAGGCCGCCTCGTCGGAGCTCGGGTCGTCGCCGCGGAGGACGTCGGCGACGGTGGCGGCGGTGCGCTTCACCTCGTACAGCATCATGCCGGTCTTGGCGCCCTTGGCGGCGACGGCGACGAGCACGGCCTCGTTGTCGGCGGAGACGAGGAAGACGGTGCCGTCCTCGCCCTCGATGAAGACCTGGTTGAGCTCGCCGCGGCCGAGGCCGACGGTCGCGCGCTCACCCAGGGAGAGCAGCGCGGCGCTCATCGCGGCCACGCGGTCCTCGTCCATGCCGGCGGGCAGCGCCGAGGCCATGGGGAGGCCGTCGAACGACACGACCGCCGCGGCCTCGATCTCCGCGGTCTGCGTGAGCAGATCCCGGATGGCCCGGTCCAGTCGTACCGCTCGGGACTCGCTGCGCACCTCGGCCATGGGGAGACTCCTCGGGAACTCGGCTCTCGCGTCAGTACGGAGCATCGGCCGTGGCCGGAGAACCCTTGAATGACCCGTTCGGGCTAGTGGCCTTACCGGAGCGTCGCGGCGGGTACGAAACGCAACCCGGTTGCGCCCCGTGCGGCGAGAAGACGCAAATCGCACCCCGAACCCTCGCGCTGGATGATCACCTGTGTCCTCTCAGCGACGGTCGCGAGCACGCGCGAGGGACACAGGTGATCCTTTAGCGGGGGGCGGCGCCAACGTGGGATGCCGCAACGCACGCGCGGGACGGCCAGCCATCCCAGGTTGGGTGACCGCGGCCTGGATCAGCGGGCGGCGGCCTCGGCGGCGGCCATGAGGACAGCCGGGTCGGGGCGCTTGCCCGTGACGAGCTCGATCTGGCGTACGGCCTGGTGCACGAGCACCACGAGCCCGCCCGCGACGGGGTGCCCGCCCGCCTGGGCGGCGGCGGCGAGCGCCGTCGGCCACGGGTCGTACAGGACGTCGACCAGCGGCTTGCCGCGCCAGCCCTTCGCGAGCTCGTCGGCGGCGTGCTTGGGTGTGGTGTTGACGACGACGTCGGCCTTGTCGACCTCCTCGCGTACGTGCGTCCACGGCGCGAAGTGCGCGACGCCGCCGGTCTTCTCGCGGAGGTCGTTGGCGGGCCCGGCGTTGCGGGCGACGAGGGTGATGGCCGTGGCGCGAAGCGCGCTCGCCGCCAGGACCGCCGCGGCCGCGGTGCCACCCGCGCCGAGGATCGCCACCCGCCCCACGCCGGACGGCGCGACCTGCGTCAGCGCGGCGGAGACGCCGTCGACGTCGGTGTTGTGGCCCTCGGTCCCGTCGTCGGTGAAGACGATCGTGTTGACCGACCCGCCGGTACGTCCCACCCGCCGGTCGACGAGCCGCGCGGCGGCGTGCTTGAGCGGCATCGTCACGGACAGCCCCGCGTAGTCGCGCACCCGCAGGTGCCGCGCCAGGCCAGGCTCGTCGGTCTCGACGACGTCGTACGTCCAGTCCTTCAGCCCCAGCGACTCGTACGCCGCCCGCCAGATCACGGGTGACAACGAGTGCTGCACGGGCGACCCGACGATCGCGGCCTTCACTGTCCGAGCACTTCCCTTCGGTACCGCTCCTTGAGGACCGCGAACTCCTCCGCGGTCTCCGCGAACGCCGACTTGCCGTTCTTGTCGATGACCACGAAGTAGAGCCAGTCCCCCGGGGTGGGGTTCAGCGCCGCGTCGAACGCCGCCTCGCCCGGCGAGTTGATCGGTGCCGGCGGGAGGCCGTCGTGGCGGTACGTGTTGTACGCCGAGTCGATCTCGAGGTCGCGGTACAGCAGCCGCGTCTTGACGACGCCCTGGAGGCCGTACGCGTACTTCACCGTCGAGTCGAACTGCAGCCGCATGGGCAGCTCGAGCCGGTTGTAGACGACCTGCGCGACCTTGCCGCGGTCGCTCGCGTCGCCGGTCTCGCCCTCGACGAGCGAGGCGATGATGAGCGCCTGGTACGGCGTGATCTTCAGCGCCTTCGCGCGCTCCTCGATCTGCAGGCGTTCGGCGCGCACCTCGAACTCCGCGACGAGCGTGCTGAGGATCTCGACGGCGGACGTGCCTGGCTCGAAGTCGTACGTCGCCGGGAAGAGGAAGCCTTCGAGCCGGCCCTTGGCGTACGGCGGGAGGCCGAGCGCGGCGGTGTTCTTGGCGGCCTCCTTGAGGGATGCCAGCGGGACCTCGGAGACGTTCTTCGCGATGAGCTCCAGCGTGCGTGCGACGGTCGTGCCCTCGGGGATCGTCACGCGCGAGCGCAGCCGCGCCTTGGGGTCGAGGAGCAGGTCGAGCGCGAGCGCGGCCTTCATCTGCAGGCGCAGGCGGTACCAGCCAGGCTGGATCTTCAGCGCGCGCTCGTCGTCGCGGGCGACGTCGCGGAACGCCGCGGCGCTCTTGACGACGCCGGCGCGTTCGAGCGCCTCGCCGATCGCCGACGCGCTGGCGCCCTTGACGACCTGGACCTTCGCCTCGCCGGTGCCGGGACCGTCGTAGTCGGGCGCCGGGCCGCCGAAGCGCGACAGCAGCGCCTTCCCGCCGAGCACCGCTCCCCCGCCGATGACGAGCAGCACGACCAGCGCCACGATCACGCCGGTGGCGCCGCGCTTCTTGCGCGGCGCCGGGCCTGTGTCCTCGGCGAGGAAGTCGCTCATGACCCGTCCAGGGCCGACTGGAGGATGGCGACGGCGGCGGCCTGATCCACGACGGCGCGCTGCGCCTTCCCGCGGACGCCGCGCTCGGCGAGCGTGCGGGTGGCGGTGACGGTGGTGAGGCGCTCGTCGACGAGGCGTACGGGCACCTCGACCCGCTCCCGCAGTGACTCCGCGAACGCCTCCGCGTCGCGCGCGGAGACGCCGCTCGCGCCGGAGAGGTGGCGCGGGTGGCCGACGACCACCTCGACGGCCGCGCGCTCGGTCACGAGCGCGACGAGGTCGTCGAGCGCCGATGCGCGGTCCAGCGTGGCAACGGGTGTGGCGAGGATGCCGTCGGGGTCGCTCGCGGCGACGCCGACGCGGACGGTGCCCACGTCGACCCCGATGCGCACCCCTCGCCTCACAGCGCCGCGGAGACCAGGCGGGTGACCATCGCGAGCGCGTCGGGGACGCCCTCGGCCCTGGAGCCGCCGGCGATGGCCAGCTCGTCCTTGCCGCCGCCACCGCCGCCGAGCACGGGGGCCAGCTCGCGGACGAGCGCGCCGGCCTTGAGCCCGCGCTGCTGCGCGGTCTGGCCGACGGTGACGACGACGTTGGCCTTGCCGTCGCCGCGCACGGCGACGACGACGACGGCGGGGCGCTTCGGCTCGATGCGGCCGCGGATGTCGAGAGCGAGCTTGCGCGCGTCGTCGACGCTGGTGCCCTGGGGCGCCTCGGTGGCGACGACCGCGACGCCGTCGACGTCGGTGGCCTGGTCGGCGAGCCCGCCGGACGCGGCGAGGACGGCGCCGGCCTTGAGGCGTTCGAGCTCCTTCTCGGCGTCGCGCAGCCGAGCCGTCAGCGCCGCGATCCGGTCGGGGATCTCCTCGGGCTGCGCCTTGAACTGCTCCGCGAGCTGCGAGACCAGCACGTGCTCCTTGGCCAGGAACCGGAACGCGTCGAGCCCGACCAGTCCCTCGACGCGGCGTACGCCGGCGCCGATGGAGGCCTCGCCGAGCAGCTTGACGAGGCCGAGCTGCCCGGAACGCGCGGCGTGGGTGCCGCCGCAGAGCTCGCGGGCGTAGTCGCCGACCTCGACGACGCGGACGGCCTCGCCGTACTTCTCGCCGAACAGCGCCATCGCGCCGATCCGCCGCGCCTCGTCCTGCGTCGTGACGAACGCGCGGACCTCGAGGTCGTCGATGAGGACGGCGTTGATGGTGTCCTCGACGTCGGCGAGCACCGACGGCGGCACGGCCGACGGCGAGGCGAAGTCGAAGCGCAGGCGGCCTGGGGCGTTGAGCGAGCCTGCCTGGGTGGCCGAGTCACCGAGAGCGGCACGGAACGCCTTGTGCACCAGGTGGGTCGCGGTGTGGGCGCGGGAGATGGCGCGGCGGCGTTCGACGTCGACGTGCGCGCCGACCTGCGCGCCGGCGCGGACCTCGCCGGCCTTGACGCGGATCCGGTGCACGACGAGGTCGGGCAGCGGGCGCTGCGTGTCGAGAACCTCGACCTCGGCGTACGGCACCTCCAGCCAGCCGGTGTCGGCGAGCTGGCCGCCGGCCTCGGCGTAGAACGGCGTCCGATCGAGCACCAGCTCGACCTCGTCGCCCTCCTGCGCCACGTCGACCTGGCCCGACTCGGCGAGCAGCCCGCGGACCGTGGCCTCCGAGTCGACCTCGGCGTACCCGGTGAACGTCGTCGCGCCGACCCGGTCGAGCAGCGCGCGGTACGCAGCCACGTCGGTGTGCCCGAGCGCGCGCGCCTTGTGCGCCTGCTTGGCGCGGCGGCGCTGCTCGTCCATGAGCAGGCGGAACTCCGCCTCGTCGACCTTCAGCCCCTGCTCGGCGGCCATCTCGAGCGTGAGGTCGATGGGGAAGCCGTACGTGTCGTGCAGCGCGAACGCCCGCTCGCCCGACAGCACGCCCTTGGCCTTGGCCTCGGGCACCGCGGCCTCGAACAGCGTGACGCCCTTCGTCAGCGTCTCCAGGAACGACGCCTCCTCGGCCGCCGCCACCGTGTGGATGCGCCCGGCGTCGGTGACCAGCTCGGGGTACTGCGGGCCCATCGCGTCGATGCCGGCCTGCACCAGCTCGCGCATCGTCGGCTCGTGCGCGCCGAGCAGGCGCATGGCACGCGTCGTACGCCGCATGATCCGGCGGAGGACGTAGCCGCGGCCTTCGTTGCCGGGGGTCACGCCGTCGCCGATGAGCATGACGGCGGTGCGGGCGTGGTCGGCGACGACGCGCAGGCGCACGTCGGAGTCGTTGCCGGCGCCGTACCGCGTGCCGGTCAGCTCCGCCGCCTTGTCGAGGATGAGGCGGGTGGTGTCGATCTCGTAGAGGTTCTCGACGCCCTGCAGGATCGTCGCCATGCGCTCGAAGCCCATGCCGGTGTCGATGTTCTTGCTGGGCAGGTCGCCGAGGATGTCGTAGTCGCTCTTGCCCGGACCGGTCTGGGGGCCGCGCTCGTACTGCATGAAGACGTTGTTCCAGACCTCGAGGAAGCGCTCCTCGTCCTTGATCGGGCCGCCGTCGATGCCGTACGCCGGGCCGCGGTCGAAGTAGATCTCCGAGCAGGGGCCGCAGGGACCGGGCACGCCCATCGACCAGAAGTTGTCGTCCATGCCGCGGCGCTGGATGCGGTCCTCGGGGACGCCGACCGAGCGCCAGATGCCGTACGACTCGTCGTCGTCGAGGTAGACGGTGGCCCACAGCCGCGACTCGTCGAAGCCGAAGCCGCCCTCGTGCGTCGGCTTGGTCAGCAGCTCCCAGGCGAGCGGGATCGCGCGGTCCTTGAAGTAGTCGCCGAACGAGAAGTTGCCGGCCATCTGGAAGAAGCTGTTGTGCCGCGTGGTCTTGCCGACCTCGTCGATGTCGAGGGTGCGGACGCACTTCTGGATGCTCGCGGCGCGCGGCCACGGGGCAGGCTGCTCGCCGAGGAAGTACGGCTTGAACGGCACCATGCCGGCGTTGACGAGCAGCAGCGTCGGGTCGTCCGCGATGAGGCTCGCGCTCGGGACGACGGTGTGGTCGCGGTTGCCGAAGTAGTCGAGGAACCGCCGCTTGATCTCCGCCGACTTCATTCCGGGGCCCCCGCGGCAGCACGAGCGCAGCGAGTGGTGTCGTGGGGTGTGCTCATCGTGTGACCTCGTCCGGATAGGGGTCGCCGGAGAAGCCGAGGGCGTCGTTGAGCTCGGCCTCGCGCTCAGCCATGCCCGCGCGGACCTCGGCGCCGAAGTCGCGGATCGCCTCGGTGAGGCCGGAGACGGCGCCGGCCAGCGCGCCCGCGATGCCGCTCGGAGTCAGCGCCTCGCGGGTCTTGCGCAGCCGCTTGGCGACGACGATGCCGGCGGTGGCACCCAGGCCGATGCCGATGCCGGTCCAGAACACGCGCCGCATGACTACGTCCGTCCCTTCCGCTGTGACTTCCTGGCGGCCTTGTCGGCCTTCATCTCCGACTTCACGCGGTCTTCGAAGTCGCTCTTGGCCTTGCGGCCCGCGGCCCGGCGGACGCCGTACGAGAACGCCGCCACCTTGACGATCGGGCTGCCGAGCGTCGCCGCGAACAGCGTCGTGAGGCCGGCGACGTTGGACGTCATGTTCTGGACGTTCTCGGTGATGGCGTCGACGCGTTCGAGCTCCATGTTCACGTGGACGACGCTCGTCGTGACCTCGCCGAGCAGCGGCACGGTCTTCTCCGTGATGCCGTCGACGAGCTCCGCGCTCGACTGGAGGACGCCGCCGAGCTTGACGAGGACGTAGGCCAGGAAGCCCACCAGCACGACCCACCCGAAGGCGAGAGCGAGGACGGCATATCCGCCAGGACCGATCATGACGGGGTCCCCGCGGCGACGCGAGCGCAGCGAGTGTCGTCGTGGGGGTGGGTCATCTGTTGGTCTGCTCCTCGGGGTCGGCCCGCAACGCGGCGCGGATGCGGGTCAGGCGTTCCCTGGCGTCGCGTTCGGCGCCGTGGTCGCTCGGTGCGTAGTACTCCCGGCCGTGGACGACGTCCGGTGCGTACTGCTGGGCCACGACCCCGGCCGGGAAGTCGTGAGGATATCGGTACCCCTTGCCGTGCGCGATCTTCTTAGCGCCCGCGTAGTGGCTGTCGCGCAGGTGAGGGGGCACGCGGCCGATGTCGCCGCGGCGTACGTCGTCCTGCGCCTTGCCGATCGCGGTGATGACGGCGTTGGACTTCGGAGCCAGCGCGAGGTGGATCGTGGCCTGGGCGAGGTTGAGCCGCGCCTCGGGCAGGCCGACCATCTCCAGCGCCTGCGCGGCGGCGACGGCTGCTTGCAGGGAGGTGGGGTCGGCGAGGCCGACGTCCTCGCTGGCGAAGATCATCAGCCTTCGTGCCACGAAGCGCGGGTCCTCCCCCGCCTCGATCATGCGGGCCAGGTAGTGCAGCGCCGCGTCCACGTCGGAGCCGCGGAGGCTCTTGATGAACGCGCTCGCGACGTCGTAGTGCTCGTCACCGTCGCGGTCGTAGCGGACCGCGGCGCGGTCGACGGCCTCTTCGAGTCGTTCGAGGGTGATGTGGGGGTCGGCGCCGGCCGCCGCTTCGAGTGCGGTGATGGCGCGTCGCGCGTCGCCGCCGGCGATGCGGACGAGGTGGTCCTCGGCGTCGTCGTCGAGGGTGTACGCGCCGTCCAGGCCGCGCTCGTCGGCGAGGGCGCGGCGGACGAGCGTACGGACGTCGTCGTCGGTCAGCGGCTCCAGCCGCAGCAGCAGGCTGCGGGACATGAGCGGCGAGATGACCGAGAAGAACGGGTTCTCGGTCGTGGCGGCGATGAGCGTCACCCAGCGGTTCTCGACGGCCGGCAGCAGCGCGTCCTGCTGGGTCTTGGAGAAGCGGTGCACCTCGTCGATGAAGAGCACGGTCTGCGCGCCGTTGGCCCCGAGGGTCTGGCGGGCCTCCTCGATGACGGCGCGGACGTCCTTGACGCCGGCCGTGACGGCGGAGAGCTCGCGGAAGCGCCGTTGCGTGCCGGCCGCGACGACGTACGCGAGCGTGGTCTTGCCCGTGCCCGGCGGGCCCCAGAGGAGCACGGAGACGGGCGAGTCGCCCTCGACCAGCCGGCGCAGCGGGGTGCCGGGGCCGAGGAGGTGGGCCTGGCCGACGACCTCGTCGAGCGTCCGGGGGCGCAGCCGGACGGCGAGCGGCGCGACCCGCGCCTCCGCCTCCTCACGCGCGCCGTCGAACAGCGACCGCTCCACGCGTCCGACCCTACCCGCGAGCACCGCGATGACGGGTGGTGGCGACTCGCACCACTCCGCCGTCTACGACGTAGATCACGCGGTACGAGCCCACTCGCAGCGAACGCAGGCCGCGCAGCCGGCCGCGGAGCGGGTGACCGGCGTCGGGGTCGCGTTCGAGCAGGCCGAGGGCGCCCTCGACGGCGTCGGCGAGCGGCCGCGGGCACGCGAGGACCTCCTCGGCCGCCCGGCGGGCGAGGACGACCCTGGGCAACGGCTACTCGCGGCCCTGGCGGCGCTCGGCGAGCCGCGCGCGGAGGTCCGCGAGGGAGACGACCTCGTCGCGGTCGAGCTCGGCCAGGCCCTGCGCGACTGCCCTGACGTCGTCCGGGTCGAAGAGGATCTCGGCGGTCTCCTCGAGGGAGTCGTACTCGTCCACGGGGATGAGGACGGCCGCCGGACGGCCGTGCCTGGTGACGACGACGTGCTCACGCCTGTCCGCGACCTCGTCGAGCAGGTGCGCGAGGTCCTGGCGGAACTCGCGGACGGGCACGGTCTTGCTCATGGACGTAGCGTACGCGGTTGTGTACACACATGCCACGGTCGGCAGGCGAAGCTAGCGTGCGGGACGTGAAGGCGCCACGTCTCATCACCAGCCGCGAGGCGCTGTACGACGCCCTCCCCGGCGACTGGCTGCTCCGCCAGATCGCGCACCGCTGGGCCGACGACCTGCCGGCGTACGCCCTCGGCGGCGCCGTGCTGCTGCACCACCACTGGGGCGACGGCGACGTGGTGGTCCTCGGCCACCCCGACGACGCGGCCGCGCTCGTCGAGCACTACCGCGCCGAGATCGGGCCGCGGCGGTTCTCGCTCCCCGAGAAGGCCGCGGACCGGGTCGAGGGGTACGAGCGCGAGGAGGGCTGGGCGTTCCGCTGGACCGCCACCCCGCCGCCGGCCCCCGAGAACGCCACGTGGCTGGACGCGCGCGACGACGAGGTACGCCACGTCCTCACGGCGGGCTTCCCCGACGCGTCGATGCCGGTGGGACACCCCGACGTACGCCGCTGGGCCGCCCTGCGCAGGGACGGCACGCTCGTGGCGGTCGCCGCCGACGCCAGCCAGGTGGAGGGGCTCGGCTTCCTCGCGTCGATCACGACGCTCCCCGAGGCGCGCGGCACCGGCGCCGGCGTGGCGGTCACCGCCTGGGCGACGAGGGAGCTAACCCTGGAGCACGGCCACTGCGGGCTCTGGCTGATGGCCGGCAACGCCGTCGCCGACCGCCTCTACACGCGCCTCGGCTACGCCGACGAGCACCGGATGGCCGTGGTCCGGCCCGCCTGAGCGGCGTTCGGGGTGCGTTTTGCGCTTGTCCGCCGCACGGCCCGCAACCTGGAGCCCTTTCCATCTGGCTCGCGCCGGGCCTGGATCGTGCTGGGCACGAGCCCCTTCGGCGCTGGACCGCCACAAGAACGCCGGTCGACCTCGGACGAGCGGCGCCCGCGCACCCGCGCCGGCCCGACCCTGCAGCCCAGCAGCCGGTCTCACGCGTAGTGATCTTCAAAGAACGACTGAGGCCGGGGCCGACCACGCCGTCAGGATGGAAATGGCTCCCGGTTGCGCACCTGACGCGGGCAGGACCGGAAGCACCCGCCGCAGAAGCACAGTCCATGCAGAGGACCTTGCTCGCGCTCGCCGCCTGCGCGCTCGCCGCCGTCGTGGCCGCGCCCACGGCCGTACCCGCTAACGTCACCCCCGCCACCGCCGGCCCCGCGCTCCCGCTCGTGCTGGTCAAGGTGCCGGACGCGCGGATGGCGGCGTACGTCGCGAACAACTTCGACGAGACGCACGAGCACCGCCCCGGCTTCGTCGAGCTGGTCCTCTGGCCGGGCGACGCCGCGCGCCTGGCGAAGCTCGGCCTGACGTGGACCGTCGTCACGCCGGACCTGCGTACCGCCCACGACGAGATGACCGGCCCCGGCGCGCCGATCGCGATGCCCGGCCCGGACCGCAGCGACTACCGCAGGCTCCCCGACTTCGAGAAGGAGCTGAAGGACCTCGCGAAGCGGTACCCCCGCCACGTCCGCCTCGTAACGATGCCGAACAAGACCCTCGAGGGCCGCACCGTCTACGGCGTCGAGATCGCGCACGACGTCAAGGCGACCGACGGCCGTCCCGCGTTCCTCGTCGACGGCGTGCACCACGCCCGCGAGTGGCCGTCGGGCGAGTTCCCGATGATCTACGCGCACCAGCTCGCCGAGGGTTACGGCAAGAAGGCCGCGATCACGAAGCTGCTGAAGAAGCTCCGCGTCTTCGTCGTGCCCGTCGTCAACGTCGACGGCTTCGACTACTCGCGCGAGGCGCCCGTCGACGGCAACAGCGCCGTCGGCCAGGCGGCGTACTGGCGCAAGAACAAGCGCTCCCTCACCGGCCTCACCGTGTCCACGATGCCGGACGGGAAGCGGCTCAACCCCGACGCGTACGGCGTCGACCCCAACCGCAACTACGGCTACATGTGGGGCGACGACCAGGGCGGCTCGTCCGAGGTGCCGGTCGACGAGACGCACCGCGGGGCGGCGCCGTTCTCCGAGCCGGAGAGCCGCAACATCCGCCAGCTGCTGCTCGGCCGGCCGGTCACGGCGCTCGTCACCAACCACACGAGCGGCCGCCTCGTCATGCACCCGTGGGGGTGGACGAAGAACAAGACGCCGTCCGCCGAGGAGCGGACCTTCATGGGCCTCGGCGCGAAGATGGCCGACGTCATGGGCGGCTACCAGAACATCAGCGCCATCGACCTCTACCTCACCTCCGGCGGCAGCCGTGACTGGGGCTACGGCGCGCTGGGGACGCTGACCTACACGTTCGAGCACGGGTCGTCGTTCCACCCGGCGTACGGCACCGGCGTCGGCGTGATCTACGAGGACGTGCTCAAGGCGTTCGACATCGCCGCCAACGCCGCCGCCAACCCGCGCCTGCACTCGGTCGTCACCGGCACGGTGACGCACCGCGGCAAGCCGGTCCGCGCCAAGCTCACGCTCACGAAGAAGATCGTCAACCCGCTCTGGCCGGGCAACCCGTCGGGCACCGACAAGAGCACCGACTCGCTCAAGGCGACGACGCTCGCGGGCGGCAACGGCGCGTTCGCCTGGCACGTCAACCCGTCGGTCCGCCCGTGGCTCGCAGGCGCGGGCAGCGAGACGTACACGCTGTCGGTGTCGTACGGCGGCCGGACGAAGACGTTCCGGATCCTCGCCCGCCGCGGCCAGACCGTACGCCTCGGCTCGATCCGCCTCTGAAGCCCAGGCACGACGAGAGCCCGGTCCCGCGAAGGGGCCGGGCTCTCGTGCGTTCCTAGTCGACCGGCGGCGGCGTGCAGCCGGGGTCGCAGGCCGTCGTCGGCACGCAGGTGCCCACGCCGAGCGCCACCACGCGGTACTCGGTGCCCTTGGGGCACGGGATCGCCGACGCGGACGGCGCCGAGAGGACGACGGCGGCAGCGGCGGTGGCCGCCGCGGCGACGAGGGCCAGCGCGATCCTCATTCGGCTACTCCGGGTTCGGCACGGCGGTCGGGTCGCACGGACCCGGGTCGCACTGCTGGCCGGGGACGCAGATCGTGTGCGTGCCGCCCGTGACGGGGTTCTTGATCCGCTTCTCGATGGTGCCGGGCGGGCAGACGGCGGCACCGGCGGAGGGGGCGGCCATGCTGATGGCGAGGCCGGCCGCGAGGGCGACCGCGCCGAACGCGGCGGTGAGCTGGAGACGCATGAGGGGTGTCCTTTACGTAGAGACGTACGGATTGCCCCGGATCATGCCGCGCCGGGCGGCGGCGCGTCGACCCCCGCCTCCTTGCGCTGCTCCTTCGTGATGGGCGTCGGGGCACCGGTGAGCGGGTCGCCGCCCGACGACGTCTTGGGGAACGCCATCACCTCGCGGATCGACTCCTCCCCCGCGAGCATCGCGGCGAGCCGGTCGATGCCGAACGCGATGCCGCCGTGCGGCGGCGGGCCGTACTCGAACGCCTCGAGCAGGAAGCCGAACTTGTCCTTCGCCTCCCCCTCGGTCAGCCCGATGGTGTCGAACACGCGGCGCTGCATCTCGCTGCGGTGGATACGGATCGACCCGCCGCCGAGCTCGACGCCGTTGAGGACGAGGTCGTACGCCCTCGCCAGCGCCTCCCCAGGACGCGAGTCGAACGTCTCCTCCCACTCGACCGCCGGAGCCGTGAACGGGTGGTGCACCGCCGTCCAGCCGCCGTCGTCGGTCGGCTCGAACATCGGCGCGTCGACGATCCAGAGGAACCGCCACTCGTCCTCGCGCACCAGCCCGCGGTCCTTCGCGACGGCCACGCGCAGCGCGCCGAGCATCTCCAGCGCCTTGGTGCGGTTGGTGTCCGCGACGACGAACACGAGGTCCCCGGCGCTCGCGCCGCAGGCCGCCGCGAAGCCCGCGGACTCGCTGTCCGAGAAGAACTTCGCGAGCGGCGAACGCAGCGTGCCGTCTGCCTCGACGGCCACCCACGCGAGGCCCTTGCCGCCGCGGCCCTTGGCCCAGTCGACCCAGCCGTCGAGCTGCTTGCGCGTGAGGCTGGCGCCCCCGGGCACCAGCACCGCGCCGACGTGGCCGCCGGCGTCGAGCGACGACTTGAAAACACCCACCTCGGTCGACGCGAACAGCGGGCCGAGGTCGACGAGCTCGAGCTCGAAGCGGAGGTCGGGCTTGTCGGAGCCGTACCTGCGCATCGCCTCCCAGAACGGCATCCGCGGGAACGGCACGGGGATCTCGACGTCGAGCACCTCGCGCCAGACGCGCGGGACCAGCTCCTCGATGAGGCCGTACACGTCCTCCTCGTCGAGGAACGACAGCTCCACGTCGAGCTGCGTGAACTCCGGCTGGCGGTCGGCGCGCAGGTCCTCGTCGCGGTAGCAGCGGGCGATCTGGTAGTACCGCTCGAAGCCCGCGACCATGAGCAGCTGCTTGAACAGCTGCGGCGACTGCGGGAGGGCGTACCACGTGCCCGGCTGCAGCCGGCAGGGCACGAGGAAGTCGCGCGCGCCCTCGGGGGTGGAGCGGGTCAGCGTCGGCGTCTCGATGTCGAGGAAGCCGTGCTCGTCCATGACCGTGCGGATGACACGGGTCAGGTGCGCGCGGATCCGCATGGCGCGCGCGGCGTCGGCGCGGCGCATGTCGAGGTAGCGGTAACGGAGGCGGGTCTGCTCGTCGACCTCGCCCTGCTGCCCCTCCACCTGGAACGGCAGCGGCGCGGCCGCCGACAGCACCTCGACCGACGATGCGGTGACCTCGATGGCGCCCGTGGGGAGGTCGGGGTTCTCGTTGCCGGCCGGCCGGGTGCCGACCTCGCCGCGGACGAGCACGCAGAACTCGTTGCGGAGCACGTGCGCGGCCTCGGCGGGCGCGCCCTCGCGGAACACCACCTGCACCACGCCGCTCGCGTCGCGCAGGTCGATGAACACCACCCCGCCGTGGTCGCGCCTGCGCGCGACCCAGCCGGCCAGCGTGACCTCGGTGCCGGCGTGCTCGGGGCGGAGCGTGCCGGCTTCGTGCGTGCGGATCATGCGTCGTCCTCTTCGGTCTCTGGGGCAGCGGGCGGGGCGGCGTCGTGCGCCTCCTGATCTCGCTGCTCCGCGGCGGCGGCGCGGGCGGCCGCCTCGGCCAGGGGGACGGCGTACTGCTCCCCGGTGTCCATGTGCTTGAGCTGCACCGTGCCGGCCGGCTCCACGATCAGTGAGATACGCGCGCCGGAACGGTCGGCCGCCTTCATGGCGCCCTTCATGCCGCGGTCGCCGAACACCATGTCGGCGCGGACGCCGCTGCTGCGCAGCTCGTCGACGATCGTGACGGCGTTCGTGCGTGACTCAGGCCCGATGGGGATGACGAAGACCTCGATGCCCTCGTCGGACCCGGGTACGACGCCCTCCGCGTCGAGCGCGAGCGCGATGCGTTCGAGGCCCAGCGCCCACCCGATGCCGGGCAGGCTGGGGCCGCCGAGCGCCTCGGACAGGCCGTCGTACCGGCCGCCGCCACCCACGGCGTTCTGCGCGCCGAGACCGTCGTGCTGGAACTCGAACGTCGTCCGCCGGTAGTAGTCGAGCCCGCGCACCAGCCGCGGCGCCTCGGTCCAGATGACGCCGAGGGCGGAGAGGTACGACCGCACCTCGGCATAGTGATCTTTGCAGGGGACACAGAGGTGGTCGGTGATGACCGGCGCGGTCGCGAGCACCGCCTGGCACTCGGCGCGCTTGCAGTCGAGCGCGCGCAGCGGGTTGGTCTCGGTGCGCCCCTGGCACTCGCGGCAGAGCGTGGCGGCGTTGGCGCGCAGGTACGACTGCAGCGTCGCGATGTAGGTGGGACGGCACGCCTCGTCGCCCATGGAGTTGAGGAGGAGGGTGACGTTGGAGAGCCCGACCTCCTCGAACGCGCGCACGCCCAGCGTCACGACCTCCGCGTCGATCGCGGGGTCGTCGACGCCGAGCGCCTCGACGCCGACCTGGAAGAACTGCCGGGTGCGCCCCGCCTGCGGGCGCTCGTAGCGGAACATCGGGCCCGCGTAGCGGACCTTCCACGGCAGCGGGCCGCGGTCCACGTGGTGCTCGATGGCCGCGCGGACGACGCCCGCGGTGCCCTCGGGGCGCAGCGTGAGGGAGCGGCCGCCCTTGTCCTCGAAGGTGTACATCTCCTTCGTGACGATGTCGGTCGCCTCGCCGACGCGCAGGAACACGCCGGTCTCCTCGAAGATCGGCGTGTCGACGAGCCGGTAGCCGGCGCGGACGCTCGGCGCGAGCAGGCCGGTGACCGTCGCCGACCACCGGCCTGACTCCTCGGGCAAGAGGTCGCTGGCGCCCTTGGGTGCGGAGAACATGGCTACAGCCCTCGGGAAGTCGGCGCGGCCGTGACGGCCTCGCGCAGGTAGGGGTTGGTCGCGCGCTCGCGGCCGACCGTGGTGGCGGGACCGTGGCCGGACAGGATCGGCAGGTCGTCGGGCAGCGGCAGGACGACCCGGCGCAGCGAGTCGAGGATGGCGTCGTACGAGCCGCCAGGGAGGTCCGTGCGCCCGATCGAGCCCGCGAACACGAGGTCGCCCGAGAACAATGCCGTCTCCCCCAGCCGGAACGTCACCGACCCCTCCGTGTGCCCCGGCGCGTAGTCGACGACGAAGCCGAGGCCCGCGAGGTCGATCTCGTCGTGCCCGGTCAGCTCGATCACGGCGGACGGCTCGGCGAACGCCATCCCGAACAGGTCGCGCCCCGGCATGCCGATCCCGGCGGCGGGGTCGCTGAGCATGTAGCGGTCGGCCGGGTGGACGTACGCGGGCACGTCGTGGGTGCCGCAGACCGGCACGACGCTCCACACGTGGTCGATGTGGCCGTGCGTGAGGAGCACGGCGGCGGGCTTGAGCCTGTGCTCGCGGAGGATCTCCTCGATGCCGGGTACGGCGTCCTGGCCGGGGTCGATGACGACGCACTGCTCGCCGGCCGCGGGCGCGACGACGTAGCAGTTGGTGCCCCACGACCCCGCGGGAAACCCGGCGATGAGCATGGCCGGAGCCTAGCGACGGCCCGTGGCGCGCGGAAAACGAGTTCCGGGCGCACGTCGTGATCTTGGCGACGTTCATGATGCCCGGGCAGCACAGACGTCGCCAAGATCACGAAAACCGGGGCGCGGACCTGGCCCGATGGCCCGGTACCCGCGCCCGCCCCGTAGACTCCCGCACGGTCCATCCGATGACACGGGAGACATCCAGTGCCGAGCAACAAGCGCCAGAAGGAGCTCGCCCGCCGCCGTGCCGAGCGGCAGGCCGCGCGCCGCGCCGCCGAGCGCGCCCGCCGCCGCAAGCGCCGCACGATCCTGGGCCTCACGATCGGTGGCGTCGCCGCCGCCGTCGTCGTGCTGCTCCTCGTGCTCACGACGCTCAACGACGACGACAAGGGCTCCGAGGCGCTGGACGACCCGAGTGCCACGCCGACGCCGAGCGCCTCCGCCGACGAGGAGGCGTTCAAGAAGTTCCCTGTCGCCTGCGGGGCGAAGCGGCCCAAGGAGGCGAAGCCGCAGTCGTTCGGCGACAAGCCGCCGAAGATGACGATCGACAAGGCGAAGACGTACGAGATGACGTTGAAGACGTCGTGCGGCGACATCGTCGTGGCGCTCGACGCGAAGAACGCGCCCAACACCGTCAACTCGTTCCACTTCCTCGCCGGCAAGGACTTCTACGACGGCTCGATCTGCCACCGGATGAGCGACCAGCCGACGTTCTCGTTCATCCAGTGCGGCGACCCGAGCGGCACGGGCGCGGGCGACGCCCCCGGCTACAAGCTCGCCGAGGAGAACACCGAGGGCGCCAAGTACGAGCGCGGCACGCTCGCCATGGCCAACACCGGCCAGCCGACGAGCACGGGCAGCCAGTTCTTCCTGCTCAGCAAGCCCGCCACCGAGCTGCCGCCCAACTACACGGTTGCCGGCAAGATCACCAAGGGCATCGAGGTCCTCGACAAGATCATCAAGCTGGGTACGGACGGCGCGTTCGACCCCAGCCCCGGCGGCGGCCACCCGAAGCAGGCCGTCTACCTGGAAGACGTGACGGTCAAGGAGTCGTAAATATCGCTGACCTCCCCCGCTCCCGCGGCTACCGTCGGGCGCGGGGAGGTGGGCGTCGTGGCGAACGGGCGGTACCGGCACGGCGCGACGCCGCCGCGTCCGAAGCCGCCCGCGTTCGCGCCCGCGCCGCCGCCGCCGTCGTACGTCCCCGGGCAGGACCCGTGGGCCCCTGTCGACCCCGCGCCGACGCGGTCACAGCTGGCCGTCGTCGTGGCGGCCATCGGCGCGTTCGTGCTCGTGTCCGTGATCGTGCTCCTCATGGTCGTCGTCTCGTGGGCGCGACAGGAGCGCGCGGCGCCGCCAGGCCCGGAACGCGCCTTCGACGACCCCGTCGTCCGCAGCACCGCCGGGCTGGCCTGCGCCACCTTGCACGAGGACCTCGAACGCATCCCGCGCGCGCCGCTCACCGCCCCCGCCGCGCGCCGGCGGGCCGCGATCGACGCCGAGAACGCCGCCGTCGAGCGGCTCGTGGACAGGATGCGCGGCCTCGGCCAAGAGCGCCTCGCCGCCGACCCGCCCGCCGCGGACTGGGTCGCCGGCTGGGAGGCGCTGGTCGCGGCGCGGGAGCGGTACGCCACGTCGCTCGGCGGCCCGGACCCGGCGCGGTTCGAGGTGCCGCTCGACGGTGACGGGCGTTCGGTCCCCGGCAGGATGAGCGAGGCCGGTGCCTGCGGCGTGCCGTTGCGGCTCGTGCTGCTGCTTCCCGAGACTCCCGCCGCCTGACTCTTGCGGTTACTGGTGAGTAGCGACGTCGTCGTTCACCAGTTCGTGCTCGGCTCGCCCCGCTACTCACCAGTAACCTCCGGCGAGGCGCGCGGGCCGCTAGCCCTTCGCGGACACCACGCGGTACGCGTCGTAGACGCCCTCGACCTGGCGTACGCCGTTGAGCACGTGGCCGAGGTGCTTGGGGTCGGCCATCTCGAACGTGAACCGCGACACCGCCACCCGGTCGCGGGTCGTCGTGACCGACGCCGACAGGATGTTGACGTGGTGGTCCGACAGGGCCTTCGTGACGTCGGAGAGCAGGCGCGTCCGGTCGAGCGCCTCGACCTGGATCGCGACGAGGAACACCGACCCCGCCGACGGCGCCCACTCGACCTCGACGAGCCGGCCCGGCTGGGCGCGCAGCCCCTCGACGTTGACGCAGTCGGTGCGGTGGACGGAGACGCCGTTGCCGCGGGTGACGAAGCCGAGGATGGGGTCGCCGGGCACCGGCGTGCAGCAGCGGGCGAGCTTGACCCAGACGTCGGACACGCCCTTGACGACCACGCCGGGGTCGCCGACCTGCCGCGGCCGCGCGGTGCGCGTCGGCATGGTCGCCTCGGCGATGTCCTCGACCGCCCCCTCGGCCCCGCCGAGCGACTGCACGAGGCGGTGCACGATGGTCTGCGCGGAGACGTGGTTCTCGCCGATGGCGGCGTACAGCGACCCGATGTCGGGGTAGCGCAGGTCCTTCGACAGCGTGACCAGCGCCTCGCCGGAGAGCAGCCGCTGCAACGGCAGCCCCTGCTTGCGCATGGCCCGCGACAGCGCCTCCTTGCCGGCCTCGATGGCGTCCTCGCGGCGCTCCTTCGCGAACCACTGGCGGATCTTGTTGCGGGCCCGCGGCGTCTTGACGAACGACAGCCAGTCCTGGCTCGGCGCGGCCGTCGCGGCCTTGGACGTGAACACCTCGACGACGTCGCCGTTGTCGAGCGGGCTCTCCAGGGGCACGAGCCTGCCGTTGACGCGCGCACCGATGCAGCGGTGCCCGACCTCGGTGTGGACGGCGTACGCGAAGTCGACGGCGGTGGCGCCGGACGGCAGCGAGATGACGTCGCCGCGCGGCGTGAAGACGTAGACCTCCGCGCCGCCGAGGTCGAAGCGCAGCGAGTCGAGGAACTCGCCCGGGTCGGACGTCTCCTTCTGCCAGTCGAGGATCTGCTTGAGCCAGTCGAGGTTCTCGGCCGGGGCCGACTCGCCCTTGGCCTCCTTGTACTTCCAGTGCGCGGCGATGCCGTAGTCGGCGATCTTGTGCATCGCGAACGTCCTGATCTGCAGCTCGACGGCCTTGCCCTCGGGCCCGATGACGGTCGTGTGCAGCGACTGGTACATGTTGAACTTGGGCCGCGCGATGTAGTCCTTGAAGCGCCCGGGGATCGGGCTCCAGATCGCGTGGATCGCGCCGAGGGCGGCGTAGCAGTCGCGGACCGAGTCGACGAGGACGCGGATGCCGACGAGGTCGTAGATGTCCGTGAAGTCGCGGCCGCGCACGATCATCTTCTGGTAGATCGAGTAGTAGTGCTTCGGCCGGCCGGTGACCTCGGCCTTGACCTTCATGTCGGCGAGGTTGCTGCTGACCTCCTCGATGACGTTCGCGAGGTACGTGTCGCGGCTCGGCGCGCGGTCCGCGACGAGGCGGACGATCTCGTCGTAGCGCTTCGGGTAGAGCGTCGCGAACGCGAGGTCCTCGAGCTCCCACTTGATGGTGTTCATGCCCAGGCGGTGAGCGAGCGGCGCGAAGATCTCCAGCGTCTCCCGCGCCACCCGCTCCTGCTTCTCGGGCTTGAGATGTCGCAGCGTGCGCATGTTGTGCAGCCGGTCGGCGAGCTTGATGACGAGGACGCGCGCGTCCTTCGCCATCGCGACGACCATCTTGCGGATCGACTCGGCCTGCGCCGCCTCGCCGTACTTGACCTTGTCGAGCTTGGTCACGCCGTCGACGAGCGTCGCGACCTCCTCGCCGAACTCCGCGCGGACGCTCTCCAGCGTCGCCGGGGTGTCCTCGACGAGGTCGTGCAGCAACGCCGCCACGATCGGCGTGGGCAGCATGCCGAGGTCGGCGAGGATCTCCGCGACGGCGAGGGGGTGCGTGACGTACGGCTCGCCGCTGCGCCTGACCTGGCCCTTGTGACCTTCGACGGCGACCTCGTACGCCCGCAGGACGGGACGCAGGTCGGCCTTGGGGTGGGTGTTGCGCAGCGTACGGAGCAGCGGCTCCAGCTCGGGCGGGCTCTGCGGCCGGGTGCCGGGCGTGAGGCGGCCGAGGGCGGCACGGACCCGTCGCGGCGGGGCGGGTGCCTCGGCCTTCGGCTCGGCGCGCGGCTCCGGCGCCGGCACCCCGGGGACAGCCGGATCCGACGTAGTGGGCGCTACGTCAGACGGCACGGCGGCTCCCTGCGGGCGGGCGGAGCCTCCATCGTACGACGCTCAGTACGTGACGAGGCTGTGCACGTCCAGCCCGGCGAGCCGCTGACGGCCGCCGAGGGCCGAGAGCTCGAGGACGACGGAGCAGCCGACGACCTTGCCGCCGGCCTCGGAGATGAGCCAGGAGGCCGCCTCGACGGTGCCGCCGGTGGCGAGCACGTCGTCGACGACGAGCACCCGGTCCCCCGGCTCGAACGCGTCGCGGTGGACCTCCAGCGTCGCGGTGCCGTACTCGAGGTCGTACGTCCTGCTGTGCGTCGCCGACGGCAGCTTGCCGGCCTTGCGGACGGGCACGAAGCCCGCGCCGAAGTGGTACGCCACCGGCGCCGCGACGATGAAGCCGCGCGCCTCGATGCCGACGACCTTGTCGACGTTGCCGCGGCCCTGGTGGGCGACGATCGCGTCGACCGCGTGCGCGAACGCCGCGGGGTCGGCGAGCAGCGGCGCGATGTCCTTGAAGAGGATCCCCCGCCGCGGGAAGTCGGGTACGTCGCGGATCCGCCCGCGCAGCAGCGCGCCGACGTCGAGCGGGCCGCTCAGCGCCGCTTCTTCCCGTGCGGGCGCCCGCCCTTGTGGGGCTTGCGCTTGGCGGGACGCGGCTGCGGGCGGTTCGGAGCGCCGGTGGCCTTGGCGGGCCGAGCGGGGGCCTCCTCGGCGGCGTCGGCGGTCGCGGCCGCCGCGGCGACGCTCGACGCGGACGCCGAGACCGTGCCGCCGCGGGCTCCGGCGGTCGCGACGGCGGGCGTACGGCCCGCGCCGCTCGCGCCGCGGGCGGCGATGCGCGAGGCCAGCGCCTTGAACTGCGGCTCCCGCTCCTTCATCTCCACGAGCAGCGGCGTCGCGAAGAACACCGACGAGTACGCACCCGCCGCCATGCCGACGAACAGCGACAGCGAGAGGTCCTTGAGCGAGCCCGCGCCGAGCAGGAACACGCCGACGAACAGCAGCGACGCGACCGGCAGCAGCGACGTCAGCGTCGTGTTGATCGAGCGCATGATCGTCTGGTTGATCGAGAGGTTGGCGGCATCGGAGTACGTCATCCGGTTGCTGCCGGCGAGGCCCACGGTGTTCTCGCGAACCTTGTCGAAGACGACGATGTTGTCGTACAGCGAGTAGCCCAGGATCGTCAGGAACGCGATGACGGTCGACGGCGTCACCTCGAAGCCGACGAGGGCGTAGATGCCCGCCGTGATGATGATGTCGTGGAAGAGCGCGGCGATGGACGCGACGGCCATCTTCGGCTCGAACCGCATCGAGATGTACAGGATGACCAGCGCCAGGAACACCACGAGGCCGAGCAGGGCCTTCTGGGTGATCTGCTGCCCCCAGGTCGGACTCACCGAGGTCGGGTTGATGGAGTCCTGCGCGACGCCGTACTCCCTGGAGATGGCCGCGGCCACCTCGTCGACCTGCGCGCCCGTGAGCGCCTTGGTCTTGACGCGGTACGACCCGACGCCCGAGCCGATCTTCTCGACGATGGGGTCGGACTCGACGACGCCCTCGATGGTCTCCCTGACGTCGACGACGGTCGTCGCTGCGGCCGGCTCGAACTCGAACACCGCACCGCCGGTGAAGTCGACGCCGAGGTTGAAGCCGCCGCGGACGATGAACCCGCCGATGGAGATCATCAGGAGCACGGCGGAGACGGCGTACCAGGTACGCCGCCGGCCGATGAAGTCGACGTTGGTCTCGCCCTGGTAGAGCTTGCTGAAGACGGACATCAGGCCCCCTTCAGGGCGTGGCTGCCGGCGAGGGCGCCGTAGCGGCCCTCGCGGAACATCTTCGTGCGGGCGAGCAGCGTGACGACGGGACGGGTGTAGAGCCAGGCGACCGCGACGTCGATGAGCGTCGCGAGACCCAGCGTGAACGCGAAGCCGCGGACCTCGCCGACGGACAGCCAGTACAGCGTGGCCGCCGCGAGGAACGACACGAAGTCGGCCGCGAGGATCGTGCGGAAGGCGCGGTTGAAGCCGCGCTCCACGGACGCCTGGACCGAGCGTCCCTCGCGGACCTCGTCGCGCAATCGTTCGTAGAAGACGACGTACGAGTCGGCGCTGATGCCGACGGAGACGATGAGGCCCGCGATGCCCGCGAGGGTCAGCGTGAAGCCCATCGTCTCGCCGAGGATGACGATGGCGAGGAAGTTCAGCGCGGCGAAGATCAGCATGCCGACGATCGTCACGACGCCGAGTGCGCGGTAGTACAGGATCGCGTACAGCAGGACCGCGCCGAGACCCAGCAGGCCGGCAAGCAGCGCGCCGTCGAGGGACTCCTTGCCGAGCGTCGGGGAGATCGTCTGCGTCTGCGACTGCTCGAACTGCACGGGCAGCGAGCCGTACTTGAGGACGTTGCCGAGCGTCTTGGCCGACGACTCGGTGAAGTCGCCGCTGATCGTCGCGATGCCGTTGGGGATCTTCTCCTGGACCTGCGGCGCCGACTGCGTGACGCCGTCGAGGACGATCGCGATCTGCTGACCGGTGTACTTCTCGGTCAGGTCGCTCCACTTCTTCGCGCTCTTGAGGCTGAGCTCGACGATCCACTCGCCCGTGGAGATGCCGCCGGAGTCGACGTTGACGGTCGCGGTGGCGCCCTTGACCTCCTTGCCGGTCATCTCCGCGGGGCCGAGGAGGTACTTGGCGTCGCCCTCGACCGAGCAGCTGACGATCGGCTCGGCGTTGCGCTTCGGGTCGCCGAACCACGCCGCCAGGTCCGCCCGGTTGGTCGGGTCGCCGCAGTCGTACTTCTCGATGGCCTCCTGGACCGTGATCTCCCCAGGCGCCGGCGCGCCGGTCGGCGTCGCAGTTGCCTTCGGGGTGGCGGTGGCCTTCGGGGTGGCGGTGGCCTTCGGCGTGGCCGTGGCGGTCGGCGTGGGGCTCGGCGAGGTCTGCGCCGGCAGCAGCGCGCCGGTCACGGGGCGCGGGCGCGCGGTGGCCGACGCGGAGACCTTCGGGGTCGCCTTGGGCTTCGGCGTGGCCGTGCCCGACGGCTTCGCGGTGCCGCTCGGCGTCGGCGTCGCCGTCTGGAGGGTCTGCGGGCCGGGGTCGGTCGTCTGCTGGACCGGCCGGAACGTCAGCTCCGCGGTCGTGCCGACGATCTTGAGCGCCTCGGCGCGGCCGACGTTGGGGAGGGAGACGCGGACGTTCTGGCCCTCGGTCACGACCTCGGCGGAGGTGACGCCGGTGCCGTTGACGCGGCGGCGGATGATCTCGACCGCCGAGTTGAGAGCGCCCTTCGGCGGGGACGCGCCCTTCGGCGTGAGGATGACGCTGGTGCCGCCGACGAGGTCGAGCCCCTGGCGCGGCTCCCAGTGCTTGACGAACACGAGCGTCGCGAGCGCGACGAGCGTGACGAGGATCAGCCCGAGCGGCCTGGTGGGCCTGGCCCGGCGGGCGCGCGAGGCGGTTGGTCTGGTGGCCATCGTTCCCTCTGCTATTCGTCGTCGGCCGCGAGGGCCGGCGTCTCGTCGGGCACCGGCTCGTCGACGACCTTCATCACGGCGCCGCGGGCGAACTTCACGGGTACGCCCGGCGCGATCTCCAGCGTGACCGTCCCCGCGGCGTCGTCGACCTCGGAGACGGTGCCGTACAAGCCCGCCGTCGTCACGACCTCACGCCCTGGCGCGAGGGTGGACTGGACCTGCTGCATCGCCTGCATCCGGCGGCGCCCCGGGCGGATCGCCACGAAGTAGAACGCCAGGACCAGCGGGATCAGGACCACCAGGCTGCCGAGCGGGCTGCTCTGGTTCTCCTGGGCCAGCACGGTGATCGCGTTCAACGAAGGCCTTCCGGTCTGGGTGCGGACGTGCATGCGGCCACGACAGTCCGCCGTGGCCGTGCCGGGGAGTCTAGCCATCGCCCGGACAGCCCATCAACGAACGTCCGTGCGGCGGAGTGCCCCGGGCGTCCCGGTGACTAGTCAGAGCGGGGGGTTTCCCGAACCACCCGCCGATTCGCGTCACTTGTCCTTCTGCTTCTCGTCATACGCACCGATGGAGCCGTATCGGACACGGCACCAAGGATCGGAGGCTCGCGGTGAAGCAGATGCAGATCGTCCGGCGGGCGCGCCGTTCCGGTGGCCCCGGCGACCCGGTCGACCTGCCCGTCACCGCCGCCAGCGACACCACGGCCGCCGCGAAGGTGCTCGCCGCCATCGCCGCCGCGCTCTCCGAGTAGCGGCGCCGCCGCAGGCGGGCGCCCGCTTCTCGTGATCTTGGCGACGTTCGTGCTGCCCGGGTCGCACGAACGTTGCCAAGATCACGACTTCTGCGCGCGCGTCAGTCCTCGAACAGCGTGCCCGCCGTAGGGGGCGCCACCAGCCCCAGGTGCGCGAACGCCGCCCGCGTCGCCACGCGCCCGCGCGGCGTACGGGCCAGCAGCCCGGCCCGCACGAGGAACGGCTCCGCGACCGTCTCCACCGTCTCCGGCTCCTCCCCCACGGCCACCGCGACGGTGCTGAGCCCCACGGGCCCCCCGCCGAAGCGCCGTACGACGGCGTCCAGCACCGCCCGGTCGAGCCGGTCGAGGCCGAGCAGGTCGACGTCGTAGAGCTGCAGGGCCGCGCGGGCGACGTCCTCGGTGACGAGGCCGTTGCCGCGGACCTCGGCGAAGTCGCGTACGCGTCTGAGCAGGCGGTTGGCGATGCGGGGCGTCCCGCGGGAGCGGCGGGCGATCTCGGCGGCGCCCTCGGGCTCGACGCGCACGTTGAGCAAGGCTGCGGAGCGGGCGAGGACGCGTTCGAGCTCCTCGGGCTCGTAGAACTCCATCCGCCCCACGAACCCGAAGCGGTCCCGCAACGGCCCCGTCAGCAGGCCGGACCGCGTCGTCGCGCCGATCAGGGTGAACGGCTCCAGCGGCACCTGGATCGCGGTCGCGCCGGGCCCCTTGCCGACCACCACGTCGATGCGGAAGTCCTCCATGGCGCTGTAGAGCAGCTCCTCGGCGGGCCGCGACATGCGGTGGACCTCGTCGATGAACAGCACCTCGCCTGCCGCGACGGCCGTCAGCACCGCCGCCAGGTCGCCGGCGCGCTCGATGGCGGGGCCGCTGGTGACGCGGATGGGGACGTTCATCTCGGCGGCGACGATCATCGCGAGGCTGGTCTTGCCCAGGCCGGGCGGGCCGGAGAACAGCAGGTGGTCGGGGCTCGTACCGCGCAGGCGGGCGCTCTCGAGGACGACGGAGAGCTGCTCGCGAACGCGTTCCTGGCCGACGAACTCGTCGAGCGTTCGCGGGCGCAGGCCCGCCTCGACCTCCCGCTCGTCGGGGAGGGAGACCGGGGTGAGGTCGACCGTCTCGTCGTTCACCGGCGGCCCAGGGAACGCAGCGCGGCCTTGAGCGCGAGGCCCGTGTCCTGCTGGTCGTCGGGCAGCGCGCGGGCGGCCTCGTCGGCCTCGCGGGCGGCGTAGCCGAGGCTGACGAGGGCGTCGCGGACCTGGGCCCTGACGGAGGACTCGCCGCGTGTGCCGAGCGCGGCCTCGCCCGTCGCCTCGGGCTCCCCCAGCCGGTCGCGCAGCTCCAGGACGATGCGCTGCGCGCCCTTGCGGCCGATGCCGGGGACGAGCGTCAGCGCGCCGAGGTCCTCGGTGGCGACGGCGCGGCGTACAGCGTCCGGCGAGTGGACCGCGAGGATCGACTGCGCGAGGCGCGGGCCGACGCCGCTCGCTGTCTGCAGCAGCTCGAACGTGCTCCGCTCGTCGGCCGACGCGAAGCCGTACAGCGTCAGGCTGTCCTCCCGCACGACGAGCGCCGTGTGCAGCGTCGCGGTCTCGCCGACACGTAGCCGCGCGATCGTGCCGGGCGCGCACTGGACGAGCATCCCGACGCCGCCGACCTCGACGACCGCGGAGTCGGGGGCCACGGCGGCGACGCGGCCGCTGACGAACGCGATCACCGGGCCACCTTCGCCGTCGCCGCGGCCAGTCGGGCCGTCGCGGGGCCGCGCCACTGCTGGCAGATCGCCAGCGCGAGCGCGTCGGCGGCGTCCGCGGGCTTGGGCGCCGCGGTGAGGCGCAGGAGGCGGGTGACCATCGTGGCGACCTGGGCCTTGTCGGCGCGGCCGTTGCCGGTGACCGCGGCCTTGACCTCGGACGGCGTGTGCAGGACGACCGGGATGCCGGCGCGGGCGGCGCCCAGGATCGCGACGGCGCCGGCCTGCGCGGTGCCCATGACCGTGCGGACGTTGTGCTGGCTGAAGACGCGTTCGACGGCGACGACGTCGGGGCGGTGCAGCGCGATCCAGTCGTCGATCGTGGCGGCGAGGGCGTGCAGGCGTACGGCGACGTCGTCGGTGTGCGGCGTACGCGCCACGCCGACCGCGACCAGCGCGAGCCGGCCACCGGCGCCGGAGTCGACGACGCCGAGACCGCAGCGGGTCAGGCCGGGGTCCACCCCGAGCACGCGCATCGCCACCTCCGGAACGAACGTGTGTTCGACCCTAGGGCATGTCGCGGCGTTCGGCGCGGAGGCGCGCACGTCAGCGGTCGCGGTACGTCCCGCCCACCGCCGCGCGCACCCGGTCGCCCTGGGCCCGGTTGCCGGCCGAGAGCACGACGATCCAGTTCGTGCCCTCGACCCGCGTGCCGTCGTCGAACGCGCCGACGTCCGGCCGCTCGCCCTGCCAGACGACGAGCGCGTAGCTCGTGCCGTCGCTGCCGGGGCCTGTGCTCGTGCAGAGGACGACCCCGCCGCGTTCGACCAGGCCGGGCCTGGCCTGGTCGGTCTCGCAGCCCGCACCGCCACGTTCGAGAGCGGCGCGCAGCGCCTCCGGCGAGGTGTAGCGCGTCGGGCCGCCGCGGTCGCAGGCGACGAGCGCGAGCACCAGGGCGGCCGACGTCAGACGGATTCGAGGACCTCGTCGGAGACGTCGAAGTTGGCCCAGACGTTCTGGACGTCGTCGAGGTCGTCGAGGAGGTCCACGAGCTTGAGGACCTTCTTCGCCGTGTCGTCGTCGAGCTCCACCGACATCGACGGCAGGAACGTCATCTCCGCCGAGTCCGGCTCGATCCCCGCGGCCTCCAGCGCCAGACGGACCGCGTGCACGTCGCTCGCCTCGCAGACGACCTCGAACGCGTCCCCGAGATCGTTGACCTCCTCGGCGCCGGCCTCGAGCACGGCACCGAGCACGTCGTCCTCGGTGAGGCCGTCCTTCTTGGGTACGAGCGCCACGCCCTTGCGCGAGAACAGGTACGCCACCGAGCCCGGGTCGGCGAGGTTGCCGCCGTTGCGGGAGAAGACCGTACGGACCTCGGACGCCGCGCGGTTGCGGTTGTCGGTGAGGCACTCGACGAGGACGGCGACGCCGCCGGGGGCGTACCCCTCGTACATGATCGACTCGTACGACACCCCGTCGGCCAGCTCGCCGGAGCCGCGCTTGACGGCGCGCTCGATGTTGTCGAGGGGCACCGACTCCTTGCGCGCCTTGACGATCGCGTCGGCGAGCGTGGGGTTGCCCGCCGGGTCGCCGCCGCCGGTGCGCGCCGCGACCTCGATCGTCTTGATGAGCTTGGCGAACGCCTTGCCCCGCTTGGCGTCCTTGGCCGCCTTCTGGTGCTTGGTGGTCGCCCACTTGGAGTGGCCGCTCAAAGGTGCCTCCCTCGACAAAACCGCTGGCTGCCAGCGTACCGGGCCGAACCTTCACCGGCCGTCACGGCTCTGTCACCTGGCAGCCCTGCCTCCCAACATCCGAAGGAGCCCCTTCATGCGTGTCCGCAACGCGTTCGCCGCGCTCGCCGCGGCAAGCCTGCTCGCCGGCCTCACGGCGACCCCTGCCACGGCAGGCACCGGCTCGTCCGGCGCCTGCAGCGACGGGGTCGGCTACCGCGAGGTCGTCGTCCTCACCTCGCCCGTCACGGTCGCGGTCGAGATCAGCTACGCCCCGAACACCACCCACCAGAACGTCCTGGTCTGCTACAGCACGTCGTCGCCCGGCCAGCCCGCGAGCGTCACGAGCGGCGCCGTCGCCGTCGACGTGTGGACCAACACGGGCACGGCGTACCCCGGTGCGTACGTCGGCATCGGGTGCTACCCCGACTTCGTGACGGGCGTAGGCCCCGAGTGCGCCTTCGCCAACTCCGCGAACCTCACCGTCGGCGACGTCGCCGTCGCCACGCCGCCGAGCTCGATCTGCCTCGTCTCGCTCGGCTCGGGCTGCGTCGCGTACGTCCCCGGCGTCAAGGTCACGACCGGCCAGGACGCCACGCCGTTCGTGTCGGTCCAGCTGCTCGGCGTCCCGGTGACGACGGACGTGCCGAAGCAGTGCATCGCGGTCGTCGTCACCTGCCCGTAGCGACCATCCGCACGAACAGCTCGTGCACCCTGCGGTCGCCCGTCAGCTCCGGGTGGAACGACGTCGCCAGGAGATGCCCCTGACGGACGGCCACGGGGTGCCCCGCCGCCGAGGCCAGCACCTCGACGCCCTCACCCGCGCGCTCGACCCACGGCGCGCGGATGAACACCGCGTGCAGCGGCCCGCCGTCGACACCGACCACGTCGAGGTCGGTCTCGAACGAGTGCACCTGCCGCCCGAACGCGTTGCGCCGCACGGTCACGTCGAGCCCGCCGATCGTCGGCTGCCCGGGTACGCCGTCGAGCACCTCGTCGGCGAGCAGGATCATCCCGGCGCAGGAGCCGTACGCCGGCATGCCGCCGCGGATGGCCTCCCGCAACGGGTCGAGCAGCCCGAAGATCGTCAGCAGCTTGCCGATGGTCGTCGACTCGCCGCCGGGCACGACGATCGCGTCCACCGCCGCGAGCTCGACCACGGTCTTGACCGGGACCGGCGAGGCTCCTACGTCGCGCAGCGCCGCCTCGTGCTCGCGGACGTCCCCCTGGAGCGCCAGCACCCCGACGCGCGTCACGTGACGACGAGCTGCCGCGCCGCCTCGCGGTCCGCGACGGGGACCGAACGCAGCGGCGGCACGACCGGCGCCGGGGCCAGGAAGTCGGAGAGGTAGACGTCGAGGCGGCCGTTCGCCGTGGCGAGCAGCAGCCTGCGCGGGAGACCCGCGTCATCGACGTACGCCTCGAACGACACCGCGGGCCGCTTGTCCGTCGCGACGTAGATCCTGGTGTCGGCGCCGTTGTGCAGCGTCGCCGCACCGACCACCTCGAACGACCTCACCTCGGTCAGCAGCGTCAGCAGGTGCAGCGGCCGCGCCCGGTTGTCGGCGGCCTCCACGAACCGGTACCAGCGGCCGGGCTTCCCCCGCTGGTAGACCAGCGTGCGGTCGGTGACCTCGTCGTACAGGCGGGTGCCGCCCTGGCCCTTCGCATCGCTCACGGTCAGGGACGTCCGCCGCGCCGCGAACTCGATCGTGCCTTCCGCGTAGTACGGCTTCCTGGCCGGCTCGTTCACCCACATCTCGACCCGCGCGGAGCGGGCGTTGAGCAGCGCCGCCCAGAACTGCGTGCCGGGTACGCCGGGCGGTCGCGGCGGCTCGTACGTCGCCGCCCGCGCGCCGCCCACGAGCAGCACGAGCGCGATGAGCACGGTCTGGACGCGGACCCCCCCGATGCGCACGCCTACCAGCCGCGGCCGGCGTAGCGCTCCGAGGCGGGCAGCGTCTCGATGTTGATGCCGACCATCGGCTCGCCGAGGCCGCGCGAGACCTTGGCGATGACGTCGGGGTCGTTGAAGAACGTCGTCGCCTCGACGATGGCGCGCGCCCGCGCGGCCGGGTCGCCGGACTTGAAGATCCCGGACCCGACGAACACACCGTCGGCGCCGAGCTGCATCATCATCGCGGCGTCTGCGGGCGTCGCGATGCCGCCCGCGGTGAACAGCACGACCGGCAGCTTGCCGGCCTTGGCCACCTCGGCGACGAGGTCGTACGGCGCGCGCAGCTCCTTGGCAGCGGCGTACAGCTCGGTCTCGTCGAGGGTGGACAGCCGCGCGATGTCACCGCGGATGGCGCGCATGTGGCGGGTGGCCTCGACGACGTTGCCCGTGCCGGCCTCGCCCTTGGAGCGGATCATCGCCGCGCCCTCGGTGAGCCTGCGCAGCGCCTCGCCGAGGTTGGTCGCGCCGCACACGAACGGCACCGTGAACTGCCACTTGTCGATGTGGTGCGCCTCGTCGGCGGGCGTGAGCACCTCGGACTCGTCGACGTAGTCCACGCCGAGCGACTGGAGGACCTGCGCCTCGACGAAGTGGCCGATGCGCGCCTTCGCCATGACCGGGATGGAGACCGCGGCGACGATGCCGTCGATCATGTCGGGGTCGCTCATCCGCGCCACGCCGCCGTCGCGGCGGATGTCGGCCGGAACGCGTTCGAGCGCCATGACCGCGACGGCCCCCGCGTCCTCCGCGATCTTCGCCTGCTCGGGGGTGACGACGTCCATGATGACGCCGCCCTTGAGCATCTCGGCCATGCCGCGCTTCACGCGGGCGGTGCCGCGCTCCTCGGTGGTCACTGCTGTTCTGCCTCTCGACGGGGTGTGACCCATGTTACGGCCCGTTTCTCTTGTGCCGCCCGTCCGTAACCGGCCACCATGCGGACACATCCGGACAAGGGGAGGCGCGTCGTGCGCAGCAAGAGCCGCAAGGTCGAGATCCTGCGCGACGTCGCACTCTTCGGGCTCTGCACGCGGAAGGAGCTCAACGACATCGCCGGCCTCGTCGACGAGCTGTCGGTCAAGCAAGGCGACGCGCTGACCACCGAGGGGACGCCGGGGCGCGAGTGCTTCGTCGTCGTGTCGGGCGAGGCCGAGGCGACCGTACGCGGCAAGCGCATCGCGACGATCGGCGCCGGCGAGTGCGTCGGCGAGATGGCGCTGCTCGACACCGCGCCGCGCACCGCGACCGTCACGGCACTGACCGACATGGAGCTGCTGGTGCTGGAGCCGAGGTCGTTCGGCGACCTGCTCGACCGCCACCCGTCGGTCGCCAAGCGGCTGCTCGCGACGCTGGCCCGCAGGTTGCGCGAGGCGAGCGACTCGCCCGCGTACACGCATTGGGCGTACGCGGCCCGAGACGCTGTGGCATAGTCGGCCGCGATGACGAACCTGCTCCTTACGTAGAGCGCGCCCGCGGCACCTCGCCGGCGCGCTGACCTCTCGTCCACTGGGACGGGAGGTTTTTTGTTTCCTGCAGAAGGGTCCACCGATGGAACGCGTGACGATCTTCGACACCAGCCTCCGCGACGGCGAGCAGTCCCCAGGCATCGCGCTCAACGTCACCGAGAAGCTCGAGATCGCCCACCAGCTCGCGCGCCTCGGCGTGGACGTCATCGAGGCGGGCTTCCCCGCCGCGAGCGACGGCGACTTCGAGGGCGTCCGCGCCATCGCCGAGGAGGTGCGCGGCGCGACCGTCGCGGCGCTGTGCCGTACCCGCGAGGAGGACGTCGAACGCGCCTGGGACGCGATCAAGCCGGCCGAGCGGCCGCGCATCCACACGTTCATCTCGACCTCGCCGATCCATCGCGAGAAGAAGCTGCGCATGACGCCGGAGCAGGTGCTCGCGGAGACCGTGCGCGCGGTACGTCATGCCTCGTCGCTCACACCCGACGTCGAGTTCTCCGCGGAGGACGCGACGCGGACGGAGATGGCGTTCCTCGTCGACGTGTTCACCGCCGCGATCGAGAACGGCGCCACCACCATCAACGTCCCCGACACCGTCGGCTTCGTCATGCCGGAGGAGTTCGTCGCGATCCTCGACACGCTGCGGGCACGCGTCCCCGGCGCCGAGAACGTCGTCTGGTCGGTCCACTGCCACAACGACCTCGGCCTCGCGACCGCCAACTCCCTCGCCGCCGTACGGGCCGGTGCCCGGCAGGTCGAGGTCTGCGTCAACGGCATCGGCGAGCGGGCGGGCAACGCCGCCCTCGAGGAGGTCGTCATGGCGCTGCGGACGCACTCCCCCACGCTCGGCTTCGAGACCGGCATCGACACCCGCGAGATCACACGCACGTCGCGGCTCGTGTCGATGCTCGCGGGCTACCCCGTGCAGCCGAACAAGTCCGTCGTCGGCGCCAACGCCTTCTCCCACGAGTCCGGCATCCACCAGCACGGTGTCCTCATGGAGCGGACGACGTACGAGATCATGAACCCCGAGGACGTCGGCCTCACCGGCTCCACGATCGTGCTCGGCAAGCACTCGGGGCGGCACGCGTTCGTCGACGCGCTGACCAGGCTCGGGTACGGCCACGACGCCGACGCGGTGGAGCGGGCGTTCGTGCGCTTCAAGACCCTCGCCGACCGCAAGGCGACCGTCACCGACAACGACCTCATCGCGCTCGTCACCGAGGAGGCGGGCTTCGGCGCGTCGTCCGACGTCGGCGCGTGGGTGTTCGATGCGCTCTCTGTCGCGCACTCGACCGACAGCGACCCGACGGCGACCGTACGGCTCTCGCGCGACGGCGTCGTCGTGTCGGAGACCGCCACGGGCGACGGCATGGTGGACGCCGCGTGCAACGCCGTCGTCGCCGCGGTGGGCGTGCCCGCGCGGCTGCTGGCGTTCCAGGTCGCGGCGGTCGACGAGGGGTCGGACGCCGTCGGCGACGTGTCCGTCACCGTCGAGGTCGGCGGCTCGCGCGTCGTCGCGCGCGGCGTCTCGGCGGACGTCGTGGAGGCGTCGGCACGGGCGTTCCTCAACGCCGTCAACAAGGCTCTCGGCGGCACCGCCGTCCCCCACCGCACGGACAAGCCATGAGGTATCCCCACGACGCCGCTCGCTGCGCTCGCGCCGCGGCGGGGGCCCCGAGATGAGACTCGGAGTCATCCCCGGCGACGGGATCGGGCCGGAGGTCACGGACGTCGCGCTGCAGGTGCTGCGCGCGGTGACGCACGTGGACGCGACGTCGTTCGACCTCGGCGCTCAGCGGTGGCTGGCGACCGGGGAGACCTTGCCCGACGCGACCCTGGAGGAGCTGCGGACGTACGACGCGCTGCTGCTCGGCGCGGTCGGGGACCCCGCCGTACCCCCCGGTGTTCTGGAGCGCGGGCTGCTGCTGAAGCTGCGCTTCGCGCTCGACCACCACGTCAACCTGCGCCCGGTCGTCGGTCCCGGGATCGACTGCGTGTTCGTGCGCGAGGGGACCGAGGGCCCGTACGTCGGCGCCGGAGGCACGCTGCGCGAGGGGACGCCGTACGAGGTCGCGACCGAGGAGAGCATCAACACGCGGTACGGCGTCGAGCGGGTCGTGCGCGACGCGTTCCGGCGGGCGGGGCAGCGGCGCGGGCACCTGACCCTCGTGCACAAGACGAACGTGCTGGCGTACGCCGGCTACCTCTGGTCGCGGACGTTCACGGAGGTCGGCGAGGAGTTCCCCGACGTCGAGACGGCGTACTGCCACGTGGATGCCGCCTGCCTCCATCTCGTCAACGATCCCGGGCGCTTCGACGTCGTCGTGACGGACAACCTGTTCGGCGACATCCTCACCGACCTCGCGGCCGCGGTCTCGGGCGGCATCGGCATGGCCGCGAGCGGCAACGTCGACACGACGCGTGCCAACCCGAGCATGTTCGAGCCGGTGCACGGCTCGGCGCCGGACATCGCCGGGCAGGGCGTGGCCGACCCGGTCGCGGCGGTGCGCTCGGCCGCGCTGCTGCTCTCACATCTCGGCGAGGACGCCGCGGCCGCGCGGGTGGACGCGGCGGTGGAGTCGTGGCTGCGCGACCGGCCCTCCGGCGGCGTACCGACGAAGGTCGCGGGCGACGAGATCGTGGGCCGGCTCCACCCCACGACCGCGCTGCGCGCGGCCGCGGGGGCCCCGGAATGAGGACGCTGTTCGAGAAGGTCTGGGACGCGCACGTCGTCCGCTCCGCGCCCGGCGAGCCGGACCTGCTGTACGTGGACCTCCACCTCGTGCACGAGGTGACGTCGCCGCAGGCGTTCGACGGGCTGCGGCTCGCGGGACGGGGCGTGCGGCGGCCCGACCTGACGCTCGCCGTCGAGGACCACAACGTCCCCACGACCGACGGCCCCGTCACCGACCCCGTGTCGCTGGCCCAGCTCGAGGCGCTGCGGAAGAACTGCGCGGAGTTCGGCATCAAGCTCTACGCGCGCGGCTCCGACGGGCAGGGCATCGTGCACGTCGTCGCGCCGGAGCAGGGCCGTACGCAGCCCGGCATGACGATCGTCTGCGGCGACTCGCACACGTCGACGCACGGGGCGTTCGGGGCGCTGGCGTTCGGGATCGGGACGACCGAGGTCGAGCACGTGCTCGCGACGCAGACGCTTCCCGTCTCCCGGCCGAAGTCGATGGCCGTCGAGGTCGTCGGAGACCTGGCGGACGACGTCACGGCGAAGGACCTGGCGCTCGCGGTCGTCGCCGCGCTGGGCACGGGCGGCGGGGCGGGGCACGTGATCGAGTACCGCGGCGACGCCGTGCGCGGCCTCTCCATGGAGGGCCGCATGACGCTGTGCAACATGTCGATCGAGGCCGGCGCGCGGGCGGGCATGGTGGCGCCGGACGAGACGACGTACGCCTACCTGCGCGGCCGCCCGCACGCACCCTCGGGCAGGGAGGCGGAGTGGTCGTCGCTGGTGACCGACGACGGTGCGTCGTTCGACACGACGGTGACCGTGGACGCGGCGTCGGTGCGGCCGTTCGTGACATGGGGCACCAACCCCGCGCAGGCCGTGCCGGTCTCCGGGGTGGTGCCCGACGGCGACCCGCACGCGCTGGCGTACATGGGCCTCACGCCGGGGACGGCGATGCGTGACGTAGCGGTGGACGCGGTGTTCGTGGGGTCGTGCACCAACGCCCGCCTCTCCGACCTCCGCGCGGCGGCTTCCGTCCTGCGGGGGCGGCACGTCGCCGACGGGGTGCGGGCGCTGGTCGTGCCGGGCTCGATGCTCGTCAAGGCGCAGGCGGAGGCGGAGGGTCTCGACGTCGTGTTCCGCGACGCGGGCTTCGAGTGGCGGTCGGCGGGGTGCTCGATGTGCCTCGGCATGAACCCCGACGTCCTCGCGCCCGGCGAGCGCTGCGCGTCCACGTCGAACCGCAACTTCGAGGGGCGGCAGGGGCCGGGCGGTCGTACCCACCTCGTCTCTCCCCCGGTCGCCGCGGCGACCGCCGTGCTCGGCCGCTTCGCGACGCCCGCGGACCTGTCGTGAGGGCGTTTCCCGTGCCGTACGCCGGCGGGCTCGTGCCGCTGCGGCGGGCGAGCGTGGACACCGACCAGATCATCGCGTCGGAGTGGCTCAAGCGGGTGTCGCGGACCGGCTACGGGGAGGGGTTGTTCGGGCAGTGGCGGGAGGACCCGTCGTTCGTGCTGAACGACCCGGCGTACGCCGGGGGGTCGGTCCTCGTGGCGGGGCCGTCGTTCGGCTGCGGGTCGTCGCGCGAGCACGCGGTGTGGGCGCTGGACGACTACGGCTTCCGCGTCGTCATCGCACCGTCGTTCGCGGACATCTTCCGCGGCAACGCCGCCAAGGTCGGCCTGCTCACGGTCGTGCTGCCCGAGGACGTGGTGACCGCGCTGCAGGACGCGGCGCCCGCGTCGGCGACCGTCGACCTGGACGCGCGGACGGTGACCTGCGGCGACGTCGTGGCGTCGTTCGAGATCGACGACTTCACGCGCACGCGGCTGGTGGAGGGGCTGGACGACATCGGCCTGACCCTGCGGCACGAGGCCGACATCGCGGCGTACGAGGCCCGGACGGCGCACCGCGCCAAGTCGTGATCTTGGCAACGTTCGTGATGCCCGGCCGGCAGAAACGTCGCCAAGATCACGACGTGTTCACTGATCGGGGTGCGATCTGCGTCTTTCTCGCCGCACGGCCCGCAACCCGGTTGCGGGCGTGCTCGGGCGACGCCAAGCGCTAGCTGATCTTGGCGGTGAGGTCGTTCGGGGCGAGCATGATCCAGACCGGGCCGGCCTTGAGCTTGATGTCCTTGCCCTTCTTGTCGAGGAAGCGCGTGGGCCCGAGGCCGCTGCGCTTCCACGTCCCGGCGAAGCGCTTGCCGTCGCGGAACACCACGACGTTCCCCGAGCCGGTCGTCGTCGTGTACGGCGAGGCGATGCCGCTCACGTCGCTGTAGCGGGAGTTGCGGACGCGGCAGTACTGGATGATCACGGTCGGCGCGGACTGCTGCTTGCCGTTGCGCAGCATCGCCGGGCGGCCGTCCATGTAGCGCATGTACAGCTTCTTGGTCGGGCTGTAGACCCACGACGTCCGCGCGAACGTCGACCACGTCAGCGAGACCTGCCGGCCGGAGTTGCCACCCGCCGGCAAGGCGCCGAAGCGGAACCCGACGTCCTTCGCGACCGCGGCCTGCGGGGCGCGCTGGACGATGCGGTCGTAGCCGGTGACGAAGTTGTACGCGTCCTTGCGTTTGCCCGCGATCGTGTACGCGCTCGGCGTGTTGTTGTACGACACCTCGTACACCGCGCCGCTGGCGCGCACGCCGCCGAGGACGCCGCGGTTGCCGCCGGAGAACGCGAACGCCACCTTGCCGTACATCCGCAGCAGCTCGACGTCGCTCTCGCGCACGCTGCGCACCGGGCCGACCTCGGGGACGGCGTTCGACGAGTACATCGCGACGAACCGCGTCGTCCTCGCCTCGACGGCCTCCTCGTAGACGACGTCCGCGAACTCGAGGCCCCACTGCGGGCGGGCGAGGACGGCGTTGTCGACCTTGACCGCGACGACGGGACGCAGCCGGTCGACGGGGCGGCCGGTGAGCGGCGACAGCAGCTGCGCCTTCGTCGGGGACGGGCTCGGCGTCGGCGAGGGAGTGGCGGACGACGGGCTCGGGGTCGGCTGCGCGGCCGGCTTCTTGCCCGACGAGCAGCCGCTGGCGACGAGCGCGAGCGCCGCGAGGACGGCGGGCAGGCGGCGGTACGTGGTCACGGCTCGACACTAGGTGAGCGCCCCGTCCCCGGCAGGGAATGACACGAGGTCTGACCGAGGGGTCAGATGCCGGTTACGCCCGGCTGTCGGCCGGTTTCTCCGCGGCGTACGGCTCCACGCTGTCGTCGATCTCGAAGAACGTCCGCTGCGCCTCGTCCCGGTGCCGCACGGTCAGCAGCCGCGGCAGCCAGCGGGCGCGTCGCGCGCGGTTGTCGCGGACGGCGTCGTTGTAGAACTGCCGCGCGAGCTGCACCCGCGTCGCCGCCGCGCGCAGCTCGTCGGCCAGCGCCTCGGTCTTGCCGCCGCGCCCGGTCAGGTCGTCGAGCAGGCCGCGGATCTCGTGGCCGAGGGCGTTCTCGCGCGACTCTCGCTCGCCGGCCCCGGCGTTACGGATCGCGTGCGCGGCGTGCTGCAACGCCTTCGCCCGCTCCTCGTCGACCATCTTGTGCCGGCGAAGGTGCGCGGCGAGCTCGCCGGCGACGGCGGCGCGGCGGACGAGCTGCGCGTCGAGGGCGTTCCACGCGGCGTCCACGCGCGCGAGCAGGCGGTCGAGCCGGCCCGCGGTCCACGTGACGTACGAGCCGACGCCGCAGACGATCAGCACCACCGCGACGACGATGCCCATGGGGCGAGCCTAGCCGTCGTACGACACCTCGAACGACGGCGCGCCGCGCACCTCGGCGACCCGCGCGGCGTCCTCCTCGACGTCGTTCTTCCTGACCTTGCCGAACGGCGTCACCGTCAGCGCCAGCCGCTTGCCGGACTTCTTCGCGCGCCACAGGCCGACGACGTCGCCGTCCATGACGACCGCGCCCGGCGCGCCGAGGATCGGCCAGAGCGCCTTGCGGTGCCTCTCGTCGGGTACGAGCAGAGGACGGTCGCGCATCTGGAGGTACGGGTCCGACGGCGGCACGAGCCGGACGAAGCGCGCCGGCTCCGCGCTCTCGTACGCCGCCACCCGCGACTCCGGCAGCCAGGTCTTGCCGACCGCGTGCAGGCCCTCCGGCCAGACGCCGGTCACGCGCGGGCCTGTCGTCCCGAGGAACGCCGCCGCGTCGGCCTGCGTCGCGGGGCCGTGCAGTGTGAGGTACGCGAGCAGCAGGCGTTCGGTGCCCTTCGGAGCCTCGGGCACTCCCGGCCACGTCGGGATGCGCCCGAACGTCAGGGGCGTCGGCTCCTCGATCCGCGCGCCGCCGTGCAGCGCGGAGAGCCGGAGCAGCTGGTCGTGCACGTGCGTCGCGGCGCAGCCCCGGCACCAGAACGAGTACGCCTCGTCGATCCGCCTGGTCACGCCCGCGCTGAGATCGCCCTTGGCCATGCCGTCGGTCAGCAGGCCGGCCACGGCCTCGGCGGTCTCACGGATGGCGGAGACGGCGTCGCGCCCGGCCTTCCTCAACGTCGGTCCGAGGCCGCCGAGACGGGCCCGCGCGTCGGCGTCGGAGAGCGGCCACAGCGCCTGTGCCAGCGCCTTCAGATCGGAAGAACGGTGCCGGTGCGGCGCCCCCCGGAAGGACCACACGGTGGTGAGCCCGCGCTCGGGCAGGCCGCGCGCGGACAGCGCCAGCGCGGCCGAGCCGACGGGGCTGTCCTGCACGCCGAGGTCGAGCAGCGCGTCATGGGGAGCACCGGTGAAGCCGTGCAGCGCGGCCCGGTACGCGAGCACCTGGCGACGGCTCACTCGACGGCTCCGACGGGCGTGCCGACGACGGTCTCGTACACCCCGACGATCGCCTCCGCGATGGCCGGCCAGTCGTAGCGGCGTACCAGCGCGGAGCCTCGCTTGGCGACGGCACGGCGTCGCGCCGGGTCGGCGAGCAGCGCGTCCAGCGCGGCCGCCAGCGCGGCGGGGTCCTCGACCGGCACCAGCTCCCCCGCGTCGCCCTCGTCGAGCACCCGCCGGAACGCGTCGAGCTCCGACGCCACGATCGGCGCACCCGCCGCCATCGCCTCGATGAGCACGATGCCGAACGACTCGCCTCCGGTGTTGGGCGCGCAGTACACGTCGACCGAGTGGAAGAACCGCCGCTTGTCCTCCTCGGTCACCTGACCCAGGAAGGTGACGCGGTCGCGGACCTCCGGCGACAGGTCCTCGCAGACCTCGTCGACGTCGCCCGGCCCGGCCACCAGCAGGCGAGCAGGGGACGTCATCAGCGGCAGCGCCGCGAGCAGCACCTGGAGCCCCTTGCGCGGCTCGTCGATGCGCCCGAGGAAGCCGACCGCGCCGCTCTGCCCCGGCCAGCCGGGCAGCGGCTCGGCGGCCGCGAACTGCGACACCGAGACGCCGTTCGGGATGAGGACGACGGAGCCGCCGAGGTGCTCGACGGCGTACTTCCGCGCGGCGGGCGAGACCGCGATGCGGGCGTTGATCTTCTCGAGCGCGGGCTGCAGGCCGACCTTCGCGGCGAGCAGGGCGCGGGAGCGTTCGACCGAGGCGTGGAACGTCCCCACGACCGGCCCGCGCGCGGACCAGAGCGCGAGCACGGAGACGCTCGGCGCGAACGGCTCGTGGATGTGCAGGACGTCGAACTCTCCGTGGCGCAGCCACCTCCGCACCCGCGCGGCGGTGACGGGCCCGAACGACAGCCTGGCCACCGAGCCGTTGTACGGGACGGCGAGCGCGCGGCCCATGGAGGTGACGTACGGCGGCAGGACGGCGTCGTCGTCGGCGGGCGTCGCGACGTCGACGTCGTGGCCGAGCGCGAGCAGCGTCTCCGCGAGGTCGCGGACGTGCGCCTGGACCCCACCGGGGACGTCCCAGGTGTACGGGCAGACCAGGCCCACCCTCATGCGCGCGGTGTCAGGTCCGAGAGCCAGAGCCGCTGGAGCATGTGCCAGTCCTCGGGGTGCTCGCGGATGCCCTCCTCGAAGACGTTCGCGAGGCCCTGCGTCATCGTCGCGACGTCGGTGTGCGGAATGGCCTCGTGGATGCGCACGACCCACCCGTCGCCCTCGAACCACAGCGTCGCGGGCAGCAGCGGCGTGCCGGTCTTGAGCGCCAGCGCGGCGGGGCCCGCGGGGAACTTCGCCGTCTCCCCGAAGAACGTCACCTCGACCCCGCGCTCGGTCAGGTCGCGGTCGGCCATGAGGCAGACGAGGTGCCCGCTGCGGACGCGGTCGACGAGGACGTCGAACGGGTTGACGCCGCCGGTCAGCGGCACGACCTCCATCCCGAGCGACTCGCGGAACGCCACGAACCGGTCGAACAGCCCCTCCGGCTTCAGCCGCTCCGCGACCGTCGTGAACTTCATCCCCGTCATCGACGCCCACGCGCCGGCGAGGTCCCAGTTGCCCATGTGCGGCAGCGCGGCGACGCCGCCGTGGGTGGCCGCGTCGCGGAGGCGTTCCTCGCCCTCGCAGCGGAGGTCGCGGACGACCCTCTCCCGCGGCATCGTCGGGAGCCGGAACATCTCGAGCCAGTAGCGGCCGTACGACTTCAGGCCGGCCAGCGTCAGCGCGTCGAGGTCGGCGTCGGGGGCGACGCGGGCGAGGTTGGTGCGCAGCCGCCGCGTCCCCTTGCCCTGCCTGCGGGCCGCGTAGACGGCGGCGAGGTCGAACAGCCTGCGCGCGAGGCGTTCGGGCAGGGCCTTGAGGAGGGCCCAGCCGGCGACGTACGCCGCGAGGACGACCCGGTCTCTCATCGCAGCGCGAGCTGGCGGTGGACGTGCGCCAGCCGCTGGCCCACCGTGACGACCGTCGCGACGGCGAGGAACCACAGGCAGGCGGCGAGGACGTACGGCACCCAGGCGCCGAGGATGACGCCGCCGAGGATGATGATGAGGCGCTCGGCGCGTTCGGCGAAGCCCACGTCGCACGTGGCGCCGAGGCCCTCCGCCCGCGCCTTGACGTACGACACGACGACGCCGAACACGAGGCAGAACAGCGCCAGCCTGGCGAGCCACGGCTCGTCGACCGCGAAGTTGAGGACGAGCGCGCCGAAGATCGCGCCGTCGGCGACGCGGTCGCTGGTCGAGTCGAGCAGCGCGCCCCAGGAGGACGACGTACCGCGGGCGCGGGCCAGCGCGCCGTCGACGCTGTCGAGCATCGCGAAGAGCCAGCACGTGATCCCGCCGGCGACGAGGTGGCCGGTGGCGATGAGCGCGGCGCCGGTCACGGTCCCGAGCAGCGCGGTCGCGGTGATCATGTCGGGCGTGATCGGCGTCTTCACGAGCGCCCGGCCGAGTGCCCGCAACGGTGGCGCGAAGAACGCGGCCTTGAAGCGAGGCATGGGGACCAGCCTACCGGCGGGCGAGCGCCGTTCCCGTCACGGCGCGCGCGGCCCCTCACCCCGCTCCGGCCCGGCGACCCGCCCGGCAACCGCGCAAGCGTTTCCTGCAGCGACGGCGGACAGTACGGCGTTCGCTGCAGGAAACGCTTGCGCAAGGGTAAGCGGCCGGCCTCAGGCGAGGGGGCGGAGGGCGACGATCGCGATGTCGTCGCCGGGGGCGTCGGTCCAGTCCTGGAGGGCGCGCGTGACGGCCGCGACGACGTCGTGCGCCGACGACCCGGCCGTCCGCGCCAGCAGCGCGGCGAGCCGGTCCTGCCCGAACAGGTCCCCCGCCGCGTCCCGCGCCTCGGTGACGCCGTCGGTGTAGAGGACGAGCACGTCCCCCGTGCGCAGCGTGAGCTCCTCGCAGGACGCCTCGTACTCCTCGAACAGCCCGATGAGCTGCCCGCCCGCCGCGGAGACTGCCTCGACGGTGCCGTCGGTACGCACCACCAGCGGCGAGGGGTGGCCGCCCGAGCACATCGACACCTCGACCGAGCCCGGCGACAGGCAGAGCTTGGCGAAGACGGCCGAGCAGTAGCGGTCGTCGGCGTCCGGGCCGTCGGCGAGGGCGGCGTTGATCTCGTGCATGACGTCGGACGGCTCGCCGGAGTGCGCGGCGGCCGCGCGGGCGGTGTAGCGCACGAGGGAGGTGACCGACGCGGCCTTGGCCCCCTTGCCGCAGACGTCGCCGATGATGACGCCCCACTGGTCGTCGGCGAGCCGGAACACGTCGTAGAAGTCGCCGCCGACCTGCAGCCCACGGCCGCCGGCGCGGTAGTGCGTGGCGACCTCGACTCCCGGCATCCGCGGCGGCCGCGGCGGCAGCAGGCCGGCCTGCAACGTGTCGGCGAGCTCGCGCAGCTCCGCCTCCGTACGCCGCGCGTGCGTGAGGTCACGAATGGTCGCCGTGAACATCGGCGGCCCCGCCACGTCGATCCGCGACACGGTCAGCTCGACGGGGAACTCCGTGCCGTCCGACCGCAGCGCCTCGATCTCGACGCGCTGGCCGAGGATCCGCGCCTCGCCGGTGGTGAGGTGGCGCGCCATGCCCGCATGGTGCGCCGGGCGCAGCCGCTCGGGGACGATCAACGACGCCATGGACGCGCCGAGGGCGTCGGCGGCGGCGTAGCCGAACATCCGCTCGGCGGCGGCGTTGAAGTCGACGACCGTGCCGTCGGCGTCGATGGTGACGATCGCGTCGATCGACGCCGAGAGGATCGCCGCCTTGCGCGCCTCGCTGTCGGCGAGCACGGCGCGCGAGCGGGTCAGCTCGGCGGCACGGTCCTCGACGTCGGCGAGCGCCTGCTCGATGCGCAGCGACTGCTCGAGGATCGACACCTCGCGGACCTGGAGCAGCTGGTCCAGCGCCGCCATGCGCCACGCCGCGAGCGACTCCGCGGGCACCTCGCGACCAGGCGCACCGTCGAAGACGCTCTCGATGTACGGGAGCAGCGCGAGCCCCACCGTCGCCGTCACCGTGCGGAACTGCTCGGCGGTCTCGCGGTTGATCGGCGTCCGCGAGAAGAGGATGACGGCGTACAGCTCCCCGTCGGGCAGCAGGCCGCCGAAACCGACGACCGAGCGGATGCCGTACGGCACCACGAAGTCGTCCTGGTCGGGGACGTACGGGCTGCCCAGCGCGTCGGGGACGTGGAACACGTTGAACGTCCGCGGCTGCACGTCGACGAGCAGGCCGCGGGGCCGGAGCAGCCCCTCGACGTCCACGCCGAGCTGGACGATCAGCTCGTTGATCATGGGCGAGCGGGCGACGGCCTCGGCGCTGAGCAGCGGGATGGCCTGGTGCGAGAAGGAGCGGCGGCGGTCGTTCCACTCCGGGCGTTCGCCTGCGGTGGCGAGCAGCGTGAGGCAGCGCAGCGCGTCTCGATCGGCGTCGCCGTCGAGCATCCCGTCGGCGAACGCCCGCAGGTCGTCGTCGAGCGCGGCGTACGGATGCGTCTTGTAGCAGCGCACGAGCGCCGACGAGCGCTCGCCGGTCTGCTTGTCGAGGAGGTTGTCGTAGAGGTAGCGGACGACGTACTCCGCGGCCTGCTCCATCGTGCCGACCGGCGGGGGTACGCGCAGGGCGGCGCTGATGCGCACGAGGTCGCTCAGCCCTAGCGCGTTGAGGTCGAACACCGGGCCAACGGTATCGGAGGTCTTGCGGGGGGCGGCCAGGGAGGTGAAGCATCGGACCCCCGCCCCTACCCATCCCTGGAGGAACGGTGACGCTCTCACCCGGCAATGTGCGCAACGTGGTGCTGGTCGGTCACTCCGGCGCCGGCAAGACGACGCTCGTCGAGGCCCTCCTCGTCGCGACCGGGGCGCTCACCCGCGCCGGCCGGGTCGAGGACGGCAACACCGTCACCGACTTCGACGACGCCGAGCTGCGCCAGCACCGTTCCGTCTCGCTGGCGCTCGCGCCGATCGAGCACGCCGGCATCAAGGTCAACCTGCTCGACGCGCCCGGCTACGCCGACTTCGTCGGCGACCTGCGCGCGGGCCTGCGCGGGGCGGACGCGGCGCTGTTCGTCGTCTCCGCCGTGGACGGCATCGACGGCGCCACGCGGATGATCTGGGACGAGTGCGCGGCGGTCGGCATGCCGCGCGCCATCGTCGTCAGCAAGCTCGACCGCGACCGGGCCGACTTCGAGGAGACGCTGGCGCTGTGCCAGCGGGTGTTCGGCGACGGCGTACAGCCGCTGTACCTCCCGCTGCACACCGACGACGAGCACGTCGGCGGTGTCATCGGCCTGCTGTCCCAGAGGATCTTCGACTACTCGTCGGGTACGCGCGTGGAGCGCGACCCCGACCCCGAGCACCTGCCGCTCATCGCCGACAGCCGCGCGTCGCTCATCGAGGGGATCATCGCCGAGAGCGAGGACGAGACCCTCATGGACCGCTACCTCGGCGGCGAGGACATCGAGACGAAGGTGCTCGTCGACGACCTGGAGACGGCGGTCGCGCGGGGTTCGTTCTACCCGGTCATCGCCACCGCTGCGGTCACGGGGCTCGGCATGACGGAGCTGCTGGAGGTGCTGACGAGCGCGTTCCCGTCGCCGCTGGAGCACCCGTGCCCGGTCGTGACGTCGCCCGCCGGCGAGCCGAAGCCGCCGATCGAGTGCGACCCCAACGGCCCCCTCGCCGCCGAGGTCATCAAGACGACCACGGACCCGTACGTCGGCCGCATCAGCCTGGTGCGGGTGTTCAGCGGGACGCTCAAGCCCGAGACCGTCGTGCACGTGTCCGGCCACGGCCTCGCGGAGCGCGGCCACGAGGACCACGACGTCGACGAGCGCGTCGTCACGCTCTCGTCGCCGCTCGGCAAGACGCAGCGCCCGGTCACCGAGTGCGGCGCCGGCGACATCTGCGCCATCGCCAAGCTGCAGCGCGCCGAGACCGGCGACACCCTCTCGGACAAGGACAACCCGCTGCTCATCGAGCCGTGGGAGATGCCCGAGCCGCTGCTGCCCGTCGCCATCCAGGCCAAGACCAAGACCGACGAGGACAAGCTCGGCACCGGGCTCAACCGCATCGTCGCCGAGGACCCGACGGTCCGCCTCGAGCGCAACGCGGAGACCCACCAGCTCGTCCTCTGGACCATGGGCGAGGCGCACGCCGACGTCCTCCTCGACCGGCTCAAGACCAAGTACGGCGTCGAGGTCGAGAAGGTCGACGTGCGCGTACCGCTGCGGGAGACGTTCTCCGCGCCGGCGCAGGGCCACGGCCGGCACGTCAAGCAGTCCGGCGGCCACGGCCAGTACGCCGTCTGCGACGTCACCATCGAGCCGCTGCCGTCGGGCGGGGGCTTCGAGTTCGTCGACAAGGTCTTCGGCGGCGCCGTACCCAACCAGTTCATCCCCTCCATCGAGAAGGGGATGCGCGCGCAGATGGAGCACGGCGCGGTCGCGGGCTACCCCGTCGTCGACATCAAGGTGACGCTCACCGACGGCAAGGCGCACTCCGTCGACTCCTCCGACATGGCGTTCCAGATCGCGGGCGGGCTCGCGCTCAAGGACGCCGCCAAGTCCGGCAACGTCGTCCTGCTGGAGCCCGTCCTGGAGATCGGCGTGCTGGTGCCCGACGAGTACGTCGGCGCCGTCATGAGCGACCTGTCCGGGCGGCGCGGGCGCGTGGCCGGCACCGAGCCCGTCGGCAACGGCGGCCGCACGCTCATCAAGGCCGAGGTGCCGGAGACCGAGGTCGTGCGGTACGCCATCGACCTGCGGTCCATCAGCCACGGCACGGGGACGTTCACACGGCAGTACGCGCGGCACGAGCCGATGCCGCACGGCCACGCGCAGAAGGTGCTGGCGGCGGCCGCCAAGGAGTGACCGCTGAGGTCCTCGCGTCCGGCGAGGAGAGGCCGCCGCGCCGGCCGCTGTCCGTGGTCATCGGCGTGGCGGCGGTCGCGGCGCTGGTGGCGTACGGCCTCGCGGCGTCCCGCTCCCCCGAGCCGGAGGCGCGGCCGACGCCGACGCCGTTCACGGAGTACCCGAGCGAGTCGCCGGTCCCCCGCGGGCCGCGGCGGAACCCGTTCACGAAGTTCGTGCGCGTGCCGGTGCCGCCCGCGGGCGAGGTGCGCGGGGTGCTGCTGGCGGAGGGCGTTCCCGGGTTCGTCGTCGGGCAGGGCAACGGCGCGGCGTACGCGCTGCACGCCGTCGGCGGCCCGCTCAACGACCAGGTGCTGCTCGGCTGGTGCGCCGCATCGGGGACGTTCGAGGACGAGGCGGGGACGTACCGGTACCGGCGCGACGGCGGCGTCGTGGAGAGCGGCATGGGCCTCGAACGCCCGCCCGTGCGGCCCGACCCGTTCAACCCCGGGCACGTCGAGATCGGCGTCACCGACGGGCCGACCGACGGCGAGGTCGAGCGGGCGGACGGGACGCGGTGTCCCGGCGGTGTGCGGCTGCCGCCGCTACCCCCGGCGGTGCGCGACGTGCACGACGCGGCGGGGGCGTACTTCCGGGTGCGCGGGCGGTACGTCGTGTCGACCGAGCGGACGGCGTTCTGCGAGGCGGTGCGCGAGACCGGCTGCGCCGACCAGGGGTGGGAGCGGTACGGCCCCGGGTCGGAGTGGACGCTGCGGCCCGACGACCTCGTGGGGTCGTACACGTGGGAGGGGCGGTTCCTCGTCCGCACCGACCTCGGCGGCGGCATCTCGGTGATCCGGCTCGGCGACTCGCGGCTGGTGCGCAGGGAGAGCGTCGGCGTGGAGACGCGGATCGGGGTCCCGGTGGCGACGTACTCTCGCGATGGCGTGCTGCACCTGCGCTTCAACCCGTTCCAGCACGCGAGCGGCACGCCCAAGGACGACAGCCCGTCGGGTCCGCCGCCGGTCGTGCTCGACGAGTGGGCGACGGTGATGGAGGACGTCCGCGGGGGGATCAGGGACTACGTCGTGCGGCGCGACGCCGAGATCGTCCTCGGCTTCGGGGTGACCGGCGTGGGCGCGCCCGCGCAGACCGGTCAGACGCTGGGGCGGTGGGTCCGCGCGCAGCGGCGGCGCGCCGTACCCGAGCCGTTGTGGCTGATCCTCGACGCCCAGGGGCGGATCCTGCGCGTGGCGATCGGCCCGTAGCGGGGTCGGGCCGGCCGGATTTCGTGATCTTGGCGACGTTCGTGCTGCTCGGCACACACGAACGTCGCCAAGATCACGATTTTCGGCGCGCGCGCAAGGCGCGGCGGCGCCGCCGGCCCGGAACGCCAAGACGACCGGCGGGATGCGGGGGGATGCTCCGGCCGGTCGTCTTGTCTCTGCGACGTTCCCTCCATCTGCGGGTGCCGGGTTGGCACGCCGTCCGGGGTCAGGACCGCCGTGGTGGAGGAAGTGTGCGCCGGGTGAGAACCCAGCCTCCATAGCCCGTTCGGATCATCTTGACTCCCACCGCAGCCGCCGCCGCAGGAACAGCAGCTGCACTGCCGCCACCGCGAGCGCCAGCCCGAACATGAGCATCGCCACGGCCGCCGCGTCGCCGAAGCGCAGCTCGGCGAAGCCCTTCTCGTAGACGAGCACCGGCAGCGTCTTGGTGGCGTTGAGCGGCCCGCCTTCGGTGAGCACCAGGGTCGGCACCAGCGGCACCTGCACGCTCGCCACCGTGTCCCGCACGACGAGGAACGCCACCACCGGCGTCAGCAGCGGCAACGTCACCCGCCGGAACGTCTGCCACGCCCCCGCGCCCTCCAGCCGCGCCACGTCGTACACCGCGCCGGGCAGCTCGCGCCGCGCCGCCAGCACGACGAGGAACCCCTCCCCGAGCGCCAGCACGCTCACCGCGATGAAGACGAACCGCGCCCCCCACGGGTCGAGCAGCAGCGGCCCCGCGTCGAAGCCCATCGCCCGCGCCGCGATGCCGAGGGGGCCGTACACCGGGTTCACGACCCAGAGCCAGACGAGCGCCGTCGCGGCGTCGGGGACGACCACCGGGGCGAACGCCGCGATGCGGCCCGGCGAGGCGAGGCGTTCGGAACGGTGCAGCAGCATCGCGAACGCGATCGCCCCGACGACGCGCAACGGCACCGCCACCGCCGCGATGACCGCCGTCGCGCGCAGCGAGTCGTGGAACTCCGACGACGCGAACAGGTCCGCGAACACGTCGAGCCCGTCGAAGCGCGGCGCCCCGATCCCGTCGAAGCGCGTGAACGCGAAGGCGAAGCTCGCGATCGCAGGGAGGACGACGAGCAGCACGGCGCCGAGGACGTACGGCGCCATGAGCAGCCGCAACCCGCGCCGGTAGTGCCGCTGCCTCACACGGCCCGCCCCTCGGCGTCGAACGCGCGCGTGGTGCCGATCTCGACGCCGGTCGGCGTACCGAGCGGCGGGTGCGGGCCGGCGCCGAGCCGCGCGACGACGCGGCCGCGGCCCGGGAGGTCGACGGCGACGTGGCGTTCGTGGCCGAGGTCCTCGACGTCGACGACGGTGCCGTCGTCGCCGGGCACGAGCCGTACGTCCTCAGGACGCACGCCGACCCAGCCGCCCTCGGGGACAGGGAGCAGCGACATCGGCGGCGACCCGACGAACGACGCGACGAACGTCGTCGCCGGCGCGTCGTACAGCTCGCGCGGCGTCGCGACCTGCTCCAGGCGGCCCGCGCGCAGGACCGCCACGCGGTCGCCCATGGTCATGGCCTCGGCCTGGTCGTGGGTGACGTAGACGGCGCAGCGGCCGTCGGCGCGCAGCAGCGGCGCGAGCAGCTTGCGGGCGTCCGTACGCAGCTGCGGGTCGAGGCTCGACAGCGGCTCGTCCAGGCAGAACACGACGGGGTCGCGGACGAGCGACCTCGCCAGCGCGACCCGCTGGCGTTCGCCGCCGGAGAGCTGCCCCGGGTAGCGGTCGAGCAGCGCGCCGAGGCCGAGCGAGGAGGCCACGGCGGTCACGCGCGGGGCCACGGACGCGCGCGGCTCGCGGCGTACGCGAGGCCCGAACGCGATGTTGTCGCGCACCGTCAGGTGCGGCATCAGCGCGAAGCCCTGGAACACCATCGCGACGGGACGGCGCTCGGGGGCGACGCGGGTGACGTCGGCGCCGCCGATGGCGACCGTTCCCGCCGACGGGGAGAGCAGGCCTGTCAGCAGCCGCAGCAGCGTGGACTTGCCGGAGCCGGAAGGCCCGACGACGGCGAGCACCTCACCGGCGCCGACGGACAGCGTGACGTCGCGCAGCGCCCAGTCGCCGGTGTGGCCGTACCGGTAGCCGAGGCCGTCGAGCGTCAGCCCTCCGCGGCCAGCAGCCGCCGCGAGTCCTTCTCGATCGCCGCCACGGTGGCGTCCAGGCTCTGCTTGCCCGCGAAGAACTGCTCGAGCGCGTCGCTCGCCGTGCTCTCCGTCTCGTTCCACGCCGCCACATTAGGCAACCTGCGCACGGTGGGCGCGATGTCGAGCCAGACGCGCGAGGACTTCGGGGCCTTGTCGGGCGCCAGGAACGCCGGGCTCTCGGCCAGCGACTTGAGCGAGGGCACCGTACGGCCCGACTCGGCGAGCACCGTGCCGCCGACCTCGCCGACCGCGAAGCGCGTGAACGCGTGCGCCAGCTCGGGGTTCTTCGCCTTCTTGGCGACGCAGTACGCGTCGGAGGCCAGCAGCGTCGCCTCGGTCGTGCCCTTGGGCATCGGCGCGACGTCGAAGCTCAGCCCCTCGGCCTTGCGCAGCGCCGGCACCGCGCGGCGGCTGTCGATCAGCATGGCGAGCTCGCCCTGCGCGAACCGGTCCTCCGCGGGGGCCGCCGCCGCGTCGGTCGCGGTGACGCCGCCGTTGTCGAGCAGGCCCTTCATGTACGTCAGCGCCTCGCGCGCCTCGGGCGTGCCCAGCGTGATCCTGGTCGGCTTGTTCAGGTCGTCCACGACATCGCCGCCGAAGATCCAGACGAACGGCGCCACCGTGCGCATGCCGGTCTCGTACCCGATGGACTTGACCTTCTTGGCGGCGAACGCGTCGGCGGCCTTCTTGAGGTCGTCGGTGGTCCAGCCGGCCTTCGGCAGGTCCACGTCGGCCTTCTCGAACAGGTCGGTGTTGTAGTAGACGACGCTGCTGGAGAGGTTCTGCGGCGAGCAGAGCAGCGTGCCGTCGAGGGTGAACGCCTCGAGCGTCTGCGGGTAGTAGTCGGCCGGGTCGCCGGGCAGCCTCGCCGGGTCGATGACGCCCTGCTGCGCGAAGCGGCCGAAGCGGCGGTAGTTGAGCAGGAAGACGTCGGGCGGGCTGCCGCCCGCGAACGCCGTACCGAGCTTGGCGATGTGCTCGCTCTGCTCGGCGAGCCTGGTGAACTCCACCTTCGCGCCGGGATGCGCGGCCTCGAACGCCTCGATCATCTCCTCGAGCGCGTTGAGCTCGCCCTCGCCGCCGGCCGCCTGGACGCGGATCGTGCCGGTCGGCAGCCCGCTCGGCGGGGTGAACGAACCGGAGCCACCGGGGTCGCCGGCACCGCTGGAGCAGGAGGTCAGGAGGAGGGCGAGAATGACGAGGTAGCGGCGCATGGTGCCGCACTCTAGCCCGAAAAAAAGTTCTGAAAACCTGTCAACCCCAGCGGTTTGCCGGCGCACCGTAGCCTTGTCGGAGCGATCTCGGAGGAGGGTCGGTGGACGCACGCGAGGCGGCGTTCACGGCGTTCGTGCGGCTCCGCGGCGACGCGCTCGCGCGGACGGCGTACTTCCTCGCCGGCGACCGGCACCTGGCCGAGGACCTCGTCCAGACGGCGCTCGCGGAGACGTACGTCCGCTGGACATCGATCGACGACCCGGCGGCGTACGCCCGCCGCGCGCTCGTCAGCGCCAACGCCGCCTGGTGGCGCCGTCGGTCGGCGTCCGAGGTGCCCGTCCGTACGACGCCCGACGTGCCCGGCCCCGACGACACCGCCGCGGTGGCGGAGCGCGAGCCGATCGTGGCGGCGTTGCGGGAGCTGCCGGCGCGGCAGCGTACGGCGCTGGTCCTGCGCTTCTACGACGACCTCAGCGAGGCCGACACGGCGGCCGCGATGAACTGCTCCGTCGGGACCGTGAAGCGGCACACCGCGCGCGGCCTCGCGCGGCTGCGGCGGCTCGTCGACGGCGAGACCGCGGGCATCCGCGTGGCGGGCGTGGAGCCGACGTGGTGACGCCGGGCGACGTCCGCGCCTCGCTGCGCGAGGCGGGCGCCGCGCTGCCCGGGCTGGGCTCCGGGGTCGCGGAGGCCGCGGTCGCGCGCGGGCGTGTGAAGCTGCGGCGGCGCCGTGCGCTTCGTCGGGCGGGCGGCGTGGCCGCGGTCCTCGCCGGCGTCGTCGCGGTGTCCGGCGTCGTGCTGCCGACCGCCCCCGCCGAGGCCGCCGTCTCCTGCTACGCCGACCGTGCCGTCGCCCGCGGGCAGGCGCGGGTCGGGCGGGAAGGCGTACGGCTCACGGTCCACAACGCCACGTCCGACGTCGTGCTGCTCGTCGCGGGCGACGCCGTCGCGATCGTGCCGCCGGGTCTCTCGGCGGTGGACGTCGCGCTGCGGCCCGGGCGGGTGACGGTGTCGTGCGACACGGGGCGCGCGGGCGCCGTACCGGCCTCGCTCACCGTGCGCGACCCGGCCGGGCTCTACGTCGAGGACCGCGTCGACTGCGCGGCCCGCGAGGTGCGCGACCTGCGCGGCGACGGGCGGGTCGAGCAGGGCGACCCGGTGGCGCTGACGTACGCGCGGCTGCGCGGCGTGCCGTCGGATGCCGCCGTGGAGCCCGCGGGCTATCCGGCGGCGTCGGGCCGGCGCGCCGTCCGCGTCCGCGACGGCTCACGCGTCGTCGCCGTGGCGCTCTGGCACGCCATGCCGGAGCCGGGCTCGTGGGTCCTCGACGAGGTCCACCTCTGCGCGCCGCTGGGGCTCGCCGCCGCCTGACCGTGCAAGCGTTTCCTGGAGCGAAGAGCACCGTGCTGGCGTTCGCTGCAGGAAACGCTTGCACGGTGGGAGGCCCTCAGCGGTCACCGGCGATGTCGACGGCGCCGAGCAGGCGGCGTTGCACCAGCGCCAGCGCGAGCAGCGGCGGCAGCGTCAGCACCACCGCCCCCGCCAGCAGGATCGGGAAGTCCGCCGCGTCCAGCCCGGCCAGCTCGCCCACGCCGAGCGGCAGCGTGCGGTGCTCGGGCGTCTGCACGTACAGCAGCGCGTCGAGGTAGTTGCCCCAGTGGAACGCGAACGCGATCGCCGCGATCGCCGTCGTCGTCGAACGCACCAGCGGCAGCCCCACCCGCCACCAGGTGGCAAAGGCCGAGGCGCCCTCGAGACGCGCCGCCTGGAACAGCTCCGGCGGCACCCGCCGGAACGCCCTATAGGCAAGCAGCACCGTGAACGGCGTCGTCGCCGCCAGCGCGGGCGCGAGCAGGGGGACGTACGAGTCGAGCACCCCGAGGCGCACGTACGCCGCGAAGCGCGGCACCCACACGACCGGCACCGGCAGCAGCAGGAGCACGACGAGGAACGTCAGCATCGCCCGCCGGGGACGCCGCTCCAGCTGCGCCGTCGCGAACCCCGCCCACGACGCGATCAGCACCGTCACCGGCACGGCGACGAACGTCACGAGGGCGGAGTTCTTCAGCAGCGTGCCGAGCGGGACGGCCTCGGCCAGGCGGTCGTACGCCGACATGCCTGCACCGCGGGGGAACAGCTCCAGGCCCTTCGGCGGCGCGCCGCCCGGCGAGCGCAGCGACCCGATCACCATGAACGCCACCGGTGCCAGGAAGACCAGGATCAGCAGCGCCCGCAGCGCGACCCGCACGGCCCTGCTCACGGCACAGGCCAGGCCGCCACGAGCATGTCCCGCGTCTCCGCGAGCAGCTGCGGCAGCACGCGGGTCTGCCCGACGACGGGCATGAAGTTCGTGTCGCCGCCCCACCGCGGGACGACGTGCTGGTGCAGGTGCTGGGCGATGCCGGCGCCCGCGACGCCGCCGAGGTTGAGGCCGACGTTGAAGCCGTGCGCGCCCGACGCCGCCTTCAGCGCGACCAGAGCAGCCTGCGTCAGCGCACCGACCTCGGCGACCTCGTCAGCGGTCAGCGCCTCGTACTCCGCGACGTGCCGGTACGGCACCACCATGAGGTGGCCGGGGTTGTACGGGTAGAGGTTGAGGACGACGTAGCAGCCGATCCCCCGGTGCACGACGAGGCCCTCGGAGTCCGAGAGCCCGGGGATCGAGCAGAACGGGCAGCCGTCGCCCTTCTCCCCCTTGACGTAGGTCAGCCGGTCCGGCGCCCAGAGCCGCTGGAACGCGTCCGGGTCGCCGCAGCCCCGCTGCTCGGAGGTCACTCGACCGGGCGCAGCGCGTCCGGCTCGACGAGGCGCCGCTCGACGACCGCGAGGATCTCGGCGACGGCGTCGTCGACGGGGACGCCGCGGCGTTCGTCGCCGTTGCGGTAGCGGAACGACACCGCCTCGCTCTCCACGTCGCGGTCGCCGGCGACGAGCATGAACGGCACCTTCTGCTCCTGCGCCTTGCGGATCTTGTTCTGCATCCGTTCGTCGGAGGAGTCCACGTCCATCCGGATGCCCTGCGACCGCAGCCGCGCGGCGATGTCGGCCAGGTAGTCGACGTGCCGGTCGGCGATCGGGATGCCGAGCACCTGCACCGGCGCGAGCCAGGCCGGGAACGCGCCCGCGTAGTGCTCGGTCAGCACGCCGAAGAACCGTTCGACGGAGCCGAACAGCGCGCGGTGGATCATGAACGGCCGCTGCCGGTCGTTGGTCGCCGACTGGTACTCGAGGTCGAACCGCTGCGGCAGCTGGAAGTCGACCTGGATGGTCGACATCTGCCAGGTACGGCCGATGGCGTCCTTCGCCTGGACGCTGATCTTCGGGCCGTAGAACGCCGCGCCGCCCGGGTCGGGCACCAGCTCCAGCCCCGAGTCCTCGGCCGCCACCCGCAGCGCCTCGGTGGCCTCGGCCCACTCCTCGTCGGTGCCGAGGAACTTCTCCGAGGTGCCGCGGGTCGACAGCTCCAGGTAGAAGTCGGTGAGGCCGTAGTCGCGCAGCAGGTCGAGCACGAAGTCGAGCAGGTTCTTCAGCTCGCCGGCCATCTGCTCGCGGGTGCAGAAGATGTGCGAGTCGTCCATGGTCAGGCCGCGGACGCGGGTGAGGCCGTGGATGACGCCCGACTTCTCGTAACGGTAGACGGTGCCGAACTCGAACAGCCGCAGCGGCAGCTCGCGGTACGACCGCCCGCGGGCCCGGTAGATGAGGATGTGGAACGGGCAGTTCATCGGCTTGAGGTAGTAGTTGGCGCCCTCCATCTCCATCGGCGGGAAGATCCCGTCCGCGAACGACTGGAGGTGCCCGGAGATCTCGAACAGGTTCTGCTTGGTGATGTGCGGGGTGTTGACGAACTCGTAGCCGGCCTCGATGTGACGTTGCCGCGAGTAGTCCTCCATGACCCGGCGGATGGTGCCGCCCTTGGGATGGAACACCGCGAGCCCGCTGCCGATCTCGTCGGGGAACGAGAACAGGTCGAGCTCGACGCCGAGCTTGCGGTGGTCGCGCTTCTCCGCCTCTTCGAGGCGGTGCAGGTGCTCCGCGAGCGCGTCCTTGGACTCCCACGCGGTGCCGTAGATGCGCTGGAGCTGCTTGTTCTTGTCGTCGCCGCGCCAGTACGCCGCCGCGGTGCGCATCAGCTTGAACGCCGGGATCGCCTTGGTGTTGGGCAGGTGCGGGCCGCGGCAGAGGTCGGTGAAGCCGCCGTCGTTGTCGTAGACGGTGATCTCGCCGGCCGCCGCGTCGACGGCCTCCTCGCCCTCGATGGCGCCGGCGGAGGCGCGTTCGATGATGTCGAGCTTGTACGGCTGGTCGGCGAAGAGGGTCTCCGCCTCCTCGCGCGAGACCACGCGGCGGGCGAACCGCTGGTTGGCCGCGACGATCTCGCGCATCCTCGCCTCGATGCGCTCGACGTCGTCCGGGGTGAACGGCTTCTCGACGTCGAAGTCGTAGTAGAAGCCGTCCTGCACGGGCGGGCCGATGGCGACCTTCGCGTCGGGGAAGAGCTGGGTCACGGCCTGCGCCATGACGTGCGCGGCGGAGTGCCGCAGGATGTGCCGGCCCTCGTCGCTCGCCATCGGCACGGAGGTCAGGTCGGCGCCGTCGGCGACCTCCCAGGCGAGGTCGTGCAGGTCACCGTCGGCGTCGCGTACCGCGATCGCCTTGACGCCGGCGTTCTTGAGCGCGCCGCCGGCCGTCGTACCCGCCTCGACCACGTACGGCGAGCCGTCGAGGGTCAGGCGGATGTCGGCCACGGGGAGCGCTCCTTCAGGGTCGGTAACGGACGTCCGCTGATCGTAGTAGCGCGCGTCCTCCCGTTTTTCGCGCGACGATGGCGCGCGTGCCGAAGCCGCTCCTCTGCATGCCTCTCCTCCGCTCCCCCGCGACGCTGTCCGCCACCGCGCTGCGTACGGCGTGGCGGGAGGCCTGGCCGGACGTCCCCGCGCCGTCGGTGAGCGAGCACGAGGGGGCGCTGGCGGCCGACTTCGGCGACCTCATGTGCGCCGTGACGGTGCTGCCCCAGCCGATCCCAGGGACCGAGGTCGGCGAGGCGGCGGAGGCGTCGTGGCTCTGGCCGCACGCCCTCGAGGCGATCGCGGGCTACGGCGCGCACGCCGTCGTCTTCGCGCAGGACAGCGAGGACCGTACGGCCACGCTCCTCGCGAACACGAGGCTCACCGCCGCGGTGCTCGCGGCGACGGGCGCGCTGGGCGTGTACGTCGGCGGCGCCGGGATGCTCGTACCCGCCGAGGTGTGGCGCGAGCTGGCGGCGACGCTGTCCGTGCCCGCCCCGCTGTGGCTCAACGTCGGCGCCGTCCAGGAGGGCAGGCTGCGCAAGCGGCTCGCGGTGTACACGGCGGGGATGGCGCAGTTCGGGCTCATGGACATCGAGGTCGTGAACTCGCCGAAGCGCCCCGGCGACCTCAAGGCGTGGGTGTGCGACCTGGCGTCGTACCTCGTCGCCGAGGGCCCCGTCCTGGAGGACGGCAACACCGTCGGCGCCGCCGACGACGAGCGCGCGCGGGTGACGTTCGCGCCGTCCTCGCTCGGGCGGCCGGGCCTCGTCTACCGCGTGGACCAGGGGTAGGCAGGCCTGACCCTGCGGCCCGGTGTCACCCATCACCTGCGCGGACATGCTTTTATCGGCGGGTCACGCAGCCAAGGAGACGGGGTGACCGTGAGCCGGAACGGGATGACGGAGCAGCAGGAGGAGCGGCTGCGCGGTGCCGTACGCGCCTGGCTCGGCGCCGCCGACGACCTGGCCGCGGCGCACCGCGACGGCGAGGACGTCGCGGTCGTCATGGAGCTGTCGGAGCGCGCGACGCTGGCGCGGCTGGTGTTCCACCAGACGCTCACGGAGCTCGGCTGGACGCCGCCGGCGGGTGGTACGCGCGGTACCGGGTAGCGGGCGCGGCATGGCGTTCGCGATCGAGGACCGGCCGGGGACCGCCTGGGTCGTCCTCGCCCTGACCGGCGACGTCGACCTCGCGAGCGCACCGGAGCTGCGTACGTGCCTCGCGGGGGCCGTCGAACGCCACCCCGCCGTCGTGGTCGACCTCGCGGGCGTGGAGTTCATGGACTCGACGGGCCTGGGCGTGCTCGTGGCGGCGTACAACCGCGCGGCGGCCACGGACCGGCGCCTCGTCATCGCCCGCCCGCAGCGGATCGTCCGCAACGCCCTGCGGCTCGTCCAGGTCGACAGCGTCATCGACGTGTACGACACCCTCGACGACGCGGTGGCCTCCCTGTAGGGATGCGCCGCCGCGCGCGGCGCGCTTGTCGTGATCTTGGTGACGTTTCTGCTGCCCGGACAGCACAGACGTTGCCAAGGTCACGAAAGGCGGGGCGCCAGGCCCGCAGCGCCGCCGGGGCAGGGGCGAGGCCGCGCGCGGAGAAGTGAACCCCGGCCGGTCCCGCGACTCACAGCCGGGACGCCGAGAGAGGGAGCGCACCGTGCGGGCGAGGATCGTGCTGGTCGCCGCGTCGCTGATCGCCGGCGGCGTCGTCGCCGCGCCCGCGACCGCCCTGCTCCCCAGCGTCTGCAACGTCGCCGCGGCGCCCGTCGACACGCGGGCCATGGTGGCGTACGACGCCTCCCCCGCCGCCCTCCGGGCCGTGCGCGCCGCGGGCGGGCGGGTCGTCGGCGGCATCGAGCGGCTGGACGTGCTGCAGGTGGCGTTCCCGAGCAGGGTGGCGAGGGACGCGGCGCTGCCCGTCGTCCGCCGCGCCCCGGGCGTGCGCTACGCCGAGGCCGAGCGCGTGTTCAGTGTCCACAGGAACCCGAACGACACGTTCTGGCGCTACCAGTGGGGCCTGTTCAAGATCGGCGCGATGAAGGCGTGGAACAAGGAGACCGGCGGCAAGACCCCGGTCACCGTCGCCGTGCTCGACACCGGTGTCGACCTCAAGCACCCCGACCTCGCCGGCCGCGTCATTGCCGGTGACGACATCGTGGCGAACGACCCCGACCCGTCCGACGACCACGGCCACGGCACCCACGTCGCCGGCATCGTCGCGGCGAAGACCAACAACCGTGTCGGCGTCGCCGGCATGTCGTGGGGCGCCAAGGTCCTCGCGGTGAAGGTGCTCGCCGCCAACGGCGAGGGAAGCGACTGCGACATCGCACTCGGCATGGTCGGCGCCGCCGACGCCGGCGCGCGGGTCCTGAACATGAGCCTCGGCTCGACCGGCACCCGGTGCGGGCTCGTCACGCAGGCGGCGATCGACTACGCGCGCGACGCGGGCTCGCTGCCTGTCGTCTCCGCCGGCAACTCCGGCAGCGCCAAGGACGGCAACCCGGTCACGACGCCCGCCAACTGCGACGGCGTCCTCACCGTCGGCGCCACCGACCCGGCCGACAAGATCGCGAAGTTCTCGACGCACCACCCGTACGTCGACGTCAGCGCCCCCGGCGTCGGGATCCTCTCGACCGGATACCAGGCCATGACCGGCAGGCACACGTACGTCGCGATGAGCGGCACGTCGATGGCGGCGCCGTACGTCGCCGGGCTGGCCGCGCTGCTCATGTCGCGCAACCCCACGTGGACGCCGGACCAGGTGATGGACCGGATCGTCAAGACGTCCGACGACCGCGGCACGCGCGGGAAGGACGACTACTTCGGCGCGGGGCGGGTCAACGCGGCGCGCGCGATCGGCTGACGCGCCGCGGCCTCGGTGTCCGGCAGGACGATCGTCCGCACGCCCGGCGCGGCCCTGCTCAGCGTGAGGTAGTGGTGCACGAGCGCGTTGAGGTCGTGCACGAACGCCTCCGCCGTCGTCTCGAACGACACCCGCCCGCCGTTGCCCGACACGACGACGTCCACGTGCCCGCCGTCGGCGACGACGTCGAGGTGCCCGCCGTGCGCCCGGCCGTCGTCACGCAGCGCCAGCCGGCGCGCCTGGACCGAGCTGGAGAGCAGCGCGGCGATGGCCTGGTTGAGCTCCCAGACGGCGACGGTGCCGCCCGCGACCATCGTCGTGGCGTCGTACCCCTCGACGACCAGGGCGGGCGCCTCGCTGCCGGCGAGCTTGACGGCGTAGAGCTCGAGGCGGCCGGGACCTGGGAGCGACGCGACGACCTGGGCGACGCCGGACAACACCTGCAGGGGCACCGCGGCTCCTCTCGACACAGCGCAGTGTGCTCTCAAGGACACCCTTTGTGACAGAGCCGAAGGTCATCCTTACCAGGAGGTTAGACCCCGCGCGTCGCGCAGCGGTGCGACGGAGAGCCGGCAGCCGCGTTCGGCGGCCCACTTCGTGGCCTGGTCGAGCACCTCGCAGACGGCTTCGCGGGGCGGCCCGTGGCGTTCTTCGGCGACGACGACGTGCCACGTAGGCTCGGCGAGCATGGCGGCGAGCGTCCCTCTCAGGACGTGCGGGAACGCGTCACGGCCGTCGTCACAGACCCTGACCACCGCGATGCGGCGCACGAGATCCACAACCGACAGCCGTACCGTCACCGCCTGCTCCGTTCCCGGGGCGCAACCGAGCACGGCTACTACACGTACGAGGGGGTGAGTGATTACACGCAGACGTCCGGGAGGTAGGGCAGGTTGCGCGCGCAGACCGTCTTGTCGTCCGGCCTGCGGTCGTCTCCCCCGGCCTTGACCCCGGTGTCCTCCGCCGGCATGACCTCGATCGTGGCCGGCGTGGGCGTGATCGTCGCGCGCGGGCCCGCGACCTCCCGCGCGGGCGCTCGGCGGGCCGGCGCACGGCCCGTCGTCCCTGTCGTGGCGGGCTCCGCGGGCGCCACGCGGGCGTTGTTGACCGTCCTGACCTGCGCGGACTCCGTCACCGGCGTCCTGACGGGGGTGCCGGCCGGCTCCCGCGGCGGCTGGAGCGAGAGCACCAGCGGCAGCGCCGCGATCGGCACCGCGGCGATCGCGACCGTCGCGGCGCGCGAGGAGCGGCGCAGCCACGCCGCCCCGAACGTCCACGCCGCGAGCTGCTCCATGACCAGCGCCAGCCTGCTGCGGGCGCGGTGGCGGCGTACGGCGAGGCGTACGGCCTCCTTGCGGTTGCGCGCGGGCACCGGCTCCGCGGTCACCGCCTCCATGATCGCCTCGCGGTCGGCGGGCCGCAGCGCCGCCAGCCCGCGGAACGCCCGCTGCAGCTCCATCCTGTCCGCGACCTCGCCGGCGACGTCGTTCGAGGCCGGGTGGTCGGTGCCGACGCCGCCGTCCTGGAGCCGGGCACGCTGGCGGAGCAGGTCGATGTGCAGGTTGCACGCCACCGGGCCGGCCCAGCGGAGCAGGTCCTTGGCGGACGTGTACGTCACCCGCCCGGCCAGCGCCCGCAGCGCCACCTCCTGCACCACGTCCTCGGCCGACGCCTGGTCCAGCCCGCGCCGGAAGAGCAGCGCGCGCAGGCGGCGTTCGACGTCCGGCCACACCGCCTCGAAGGGCGGCGTAATCAGGGCGTCGCCCGTGCGTGAGCGTTGGGTTGCCCCCGCGTCCCCCTGGAGGTCCATGTGCGCCGCCTTATCGCTTCCGTCGTGCTCGTCGCTGCTGCTATGCCCGTGGGCGGGGCTTACGCGAACAGTGTCCGTGTAGGAGTCCGTGACTGCCAGTACGTCGAAGTGCTTCTTCCCGAACGCGAGCCGTCCGAACTCCGCGTCTGCAAGCCCGTCGGGGGCTGAGCAGGCGTCCCTCAGCAGTACGTGCTGAGGTCGGCGGCGCACAGCACGTCGCCGTACACCTCGCTGACCGTACGGCTCGCGTCCGCCACGACCGGCCACACCGGGTCGAGGGCGGGGTCGCGCTGCACGTCGCGCACGATCTCGAACACCGGGTCCGTGTACGGGTCCGTCGGCTTGTTGCAGATGTCGATCGAGCCGATGTAGCAGGTGGCCGCGGCAGGGGCGGCCGGGATCGCGAGCGCGGCGGCGGTGACGGCTGCGGCGGCGAGGCGGCGGGCGTTCATACGTCTGCTCCTGAGGTCGAGGGGGTGAGCGATCACACCCTTCGACGCGCCGGGGCTGCTCCCTGCCCTCCGTCCGGCTACGCGAGGCGCGCGAAGCGTGCCCTGCGGTGCCTGCCCCTCGGCCTGGCTGCCGCGACGAGCAGCGAGCCGGTCGCGAGCAGGCCGAGCCCGGTGACCGCCAGAGGTGTGCCGCCGGTGTCAGGAAGGGAGGGGGGTGCGCCGGTGCGGGGCCCGCCGCCGGTCTGTCCGGGGACCGCGGCGGCGGGCGTAAGGGCGGCGGGGCGTACCGGCGCGGGTGAGCGCGGCACGGACGCCGTCGGGGCCGCGCTCGGCGTCGGGGTCGGCGAGGCGGTCGCCGCGGGCGTGTGGCAGGCGGCGTTGGTGATCGTGTTGCGCTGCAGCGTCACGGCGCCGTTGCGGGCCAGCAGCCGCCCCGCGAACGTCGCCCCCGTCTGCGCGCTGACCGAGGTGTACGCGAGCACGTCGCCGGCGAAGCGCGTCCCCGTCTTGAACGTCGCCGAGCTGCCGACCTGCCACACCACGCGGCAGGGGCTGGCGCCGTTGATCAGGAGGACGCGGCTGTCGACCTCGGTGATGAGCGTCGACCCCATCTGGAACACGAACTGCGCGTCGGCGACGCCCTGCGCGTCGAGCGTGAGCGTGCCGGTCAGGCCGAACGCCTCGTTCGTGTAGACGCCCGCGAGCAGCGTCTTGCCGCCCAGCTCGACCACGTGCGGCGTCGCGGGCGTGCGGCCGGCCGCGTCGTCGTACGCGGTGACGAGGTCGTCCTTGGCGCCCTGTGTGACGGCGTCGCCGCGGTGGTTGGTGCCGACGAGCGTCACGGACGAGAAGCCCGTCTGCGCCGTCGTGGGGAACGTCCCCACGTCGCCGGTGATCGTCGTCGCGCCGGTGTTGGTGATGCCGGAGCCCGCGAGGACGGCGAACGCCTTCGCGGTGCCGAGGCCGACGGGGTCGCCCGCGGCGGCCGGGGTCGCGGCGAGGACGAGCACGAGGGCCGCGAGGGCCGGGGGCGCGAACGGGGACATGACGCTCCTCTGATCTACGGCAAGAGGAGGCGGTCAGCTGGTACAGGGGCCGCAGGAGCGCAGCCCACACCAAGCGTCCCTCAAGGGTTCGTTCGTGCTATCGACAGCGTACGCCCCGAGGTGAAGGCCGGGTCGTGTCCCACATCCGAGACGACGCCGGAACGTGGTGGGCGTACCTGGTTTCGAACCAGGGACCTCTTCGGTGTGAACGAAGCGCTCTCCCGCTGAGCTATACGCCCGGGAACGGGGGGATGCTACCTCAGGTAGGCAGCCTGATCAGCGCGGTGAGGCCGGGGTCGTTGTCGCGCAGGACGACCTCGCCGCCGAGCAGCTTCACCAGCTCCCGCGCGACCGACAGGCCGAGCCCGACGCCGTCCTTGCGCCGCTCGTCGGGGTGCAGCGCGCGGGTGAACGGCTGCAGCGCCTCCCCCTGCCGCGCCTCAGGGATGCCGAGACCCTTGTCGCTGACCGCGACCTCCGCCCAGCCTCCGGACACGCCGATGTCGACCGTGACGGAGCCCTGGCGGGGGCCGTACACGAGGGCGTTGCGCATGAGCCGCCGCAACGCCGCGGCGAGGGCGGCGCGGTCGGTGTGCAGCACGGCGTCGTTGCCCGTGACGACGACGCGGTCGGCCTCGCCGAGCTGGTGGCGTACCTCCTCGACGACGGAGGCGAGCATCAGCCCCTCGGACTCGGTGGAGACGCCGCCGGCGAGCAGGCGTACGTACAGCACGACGTCGTCGACGAACCCGTCCAGCCGCTGCGCCTGCTGGAGGATCACCTGGTGGATCGTCGACCGCGCGGACGGCGAGAGGTCGTCGTCGCGGGCGATGAGGGTGCGTACGTAGCTCTGGATCGACGCGACCGGGCCGCGCAGCTCCTTGAGCAGGCCGGCGTACGGGTCGGCGGCGGCGGTCGTCGCGGCGGGCTCGTCCATGCCGCGCATGGTCCCACGGAGGTTAGGCGGATGTGGCCGTTCCGGAGGCAATGGGCCGTGTCGGGACGGCGGGCAGGCCGCGGCCCGGCTCGAGCGAGATCGCCATGGCGCGGACCTCGGCCGGGGAGACGTTGAGCGGCAGGGCGTAGACGCCGGTGCCGGACGACTCGACGTCGAAGCGCTCGATCGCGTGCGGCTTGTCCTGCGCGTCCATCCACCACAGGACGTAGACGGACGAGGCGGGGTCGTTGCGGTCGAGGCGGTCGACGACGAGGTACGCGCTGCCGCCGGCCAGGCACGTCTTGGCCCGCTGTCCGCCCGCCGACGTCAGCTGGAACTTCTGCGACTCGGGCGCGGTGAGGCACTGGAGCGCGGCGTCGCGGCGTTGCAGCGCCGCCTGGCGCGCGTCGCCGTCGCCGCGGAGCGAGAGGTTCCACACGCCCATGCCGAGGACGGCGAGGATCGCGGCGGCCGCGGCGAGCGTCGCGACGTGGAACGTCGGCTGCCACACCCGCCCGGGCCTGCGCACCTTCGGGGGCAGCGGCGTCACGGGCGGGGTCCTGCCGAACGACGCGGGGCGCTCCGCCGCGGCGGCGTCGAGGATGCGGCGGCCGAGGTCGGCCGGGGGCTCGGCGGGCTCGGCGGCGTACGCCAGGTGCGCCGTCACCTCGCTCAGCGACTCCAGCGTCTCCTGGCAGCGGTCGCAGCCGCGGAGGTGCGCGGTGAACGTCTCCTCCTCGTCGGGCTCGAGGGCGTTGACGGCGTAGCCGGCGGCGAGCTCGTCCCACGCGGCGTGGGTCATCGGAGCCTCCTCGGGTCGGGCTCCTCCGCCGGCAGCGCGAGCACGTCGCGCAGCCGCTTCATGCCTGCCAGCATCCGGGTCTTCACGGTCCCGAGCGGGGTGCTCGTGAGGATCGCGATCTCGCGCTGGGTGTAGCCCCCGAAGTAGGCGAGGCCGAGCGCCTGGCGCTGCGGCTCGGGCAGGGTGGCGAGCGCCGTACGGACCTCGCCGGCGCGCATCGACCGCCACACCTCGTCCTCCACGCGCGGCACGTCGGCCTCGGTGAACTCCAGGACGTCGGCGGACGTACGGCGCTTGCGGAGGTTCTCCTCCTTGCGGACGGAGTCGACGGACTTGTGATGCGTCATGGTCAGCAGCCAGGTCGAGAAGCCGCCGCGGCTCGCGTCGAACCTCGCGGCGTCGCGCCACACGGTGAGGAACACCTCCTGCACGACGTCCTGCGCCAGCTGCTCGTCGGCGAGGATGCGGCGGGCCAGCGAGTAGGACGCCTTCCCGTAGCGCTCGTAGAGCGCCTCGAGCGCCGAGCCGTCGCCGTCGACGACCAGCGCGACGAGCGCGGGGTCCTCGAGGGCGGCGTAGCCCTGACGCGGCGGGGTCAAGAGGAGCGTCCTCACAGCAGGTCGTTCGGCGCGGAGGTCGAATCGGATTGGGTACGTCAGCGTATGACGGCGGCCCTGCACACCGTCGCGTGAGACGCGGTTTCGGCTCTTGTCCGGGTATGTGACGCGGGTTTCCCGGGTCGCGTCACCGGGTGGGGGCGGCGTCGTTTCTCACGGCGTACGAACGATCCCGGCCAGCGAAAGGGCTGACCCAGATGAGCACCCGTCCCGCCGCCGTCACCGCCGACCTCGACCTCCGCCTGGTCGTTCCCGGCAGCACCGCGCTCCCCGTGCTGGCCAGCATCACGTACGACGCGGCCGACCCGTACGCCGTGCAGGTGACGTTCCACACCGGTGGCGACCGTGGCACCGTCGAGTGGCGCTTCGCCCGCCAGCTGCTCACCGACGGCGTCACCCGCCTCGTGGGGGACGGCGACGTCAAGGTCTGGCCGACCCGCTCCGGCGGCGCCGCGGCCGTGTGCCTCTCGCTCTGCAGCCCCTCCGGCGAGGCCCTCTTCGAGGCGTCGCTCACCGAGCTGGTGGAGTTCCTCACCCGCTCGTACGCCGCCGTCCCCACCGGCTGCGAGGGCCAGTACCTCGACCTCGACGCCGAGCTGGCCCTGCTGCTCTGGTCCGACGACGAGTAGCCCACCCCGCATCGTTCCGAACGCCCCTGGGCCTCCCGCCCGGGGGCGTTCGTCATGCTCCGACCGGCCAGTGCTCGACGGTGACGCCCTCCATGGGGAAGTCCTTCGGGTTGCCCGTGACGATCGTCGCGTGAACGCCGACGGCGGCGGCGGCCATGAGGCAGTCGCCCTCGTGCAGGGTCACCCCGCGGGCGCGGAACTCCCGCTGCCACACCCCGGCCAGCGCGCCCTCCATCGCCCCGAGCGGCGCGACCTGGAACGCCGCGAGCACCGCCGTCGCCCGGCCGACCTCGTCGGGGCGCAGGCCGCGGTGCACCTCCAGCGTGTTCGCGGCGCAGATGTACGGCACCTCGCCGCGCTCACGCAGCGCCAGCAGCCTGCGCGCGGCGGGCCGCCCGCGCAGGACGTCGATCAGCACGGTCGAGTCAAGGAGAACCGGCACGCGCCGCCTCCGCCCGCCACGGCTTGGCGCGCTGCTCACGCACCCAGGCCGCGGGGTCCTCGTCCCACTCGTGCCCGGTGTCGGCGATGCACCCGATGCCGGCCTCGATCGCGGCCCAGCGCTCCTCGGTGTCGAGGCGCTCCTTGATGACTTTGACGATCCAGCCGCTACGCCCCCGCTCGCCGGCCAGCCGGTCGATGCGTTCGACGAGGTCGTCGTCGACCACGATGTGCATGCGCATGTGCGCAGTTTAGCACACTGCTCAGCCCACGAGCGACGGATCCCCGTTCTTTGAAGATCGTCACGCGTGAGACCGGCTGGTGGACCGCAAAGAACGGCTGTCAGCCGGCCGGGACACCGCCCACGATCACGCGGTGTACGGGCGCCGCGCCGAGGTGCGCGACGAGGTCGGCCTCGTGGTCGGCATTCAGGACGGCGAGGTCGCCCCAGGCACCCACGTCGACGCGCCCCACGTCCGAACGCCGCAGCGCCGCCGCCGACCCGAGCGTCGCCGCGCGGAACGCCTCCTCCACGGAGAGTCCGTACGCCAGGCAGGCCAGCTGGATGACGTACGGCATCGACTCGCACCACGACGTACCCGGGTTGCAGTCGGTCCCGAGCGCGATCGTCGCGCCCGCCTCGCGCAGGTGCCGCGCGGCGTCCCAGCGCCCCGTACGCAGCGTCAGCGTGCACGCCGGCAGCAGCACGCCCACGACGCCCGCCGCGGCGAGCGCCGCGGCGCCGGACTGCGACAGGTGATCGAGGTGGTCGGCGCTCGCGCAGCCGCACTCCCCCGCCAGCTCGGCGGCGCCGATGGACGCGAGCTGGTCGGCGTGCAGCCTCGTGCCCAGCCCGGCCGACCGCGCGGCCGTCAGCACCGCCCGCGCCTCCTCCACGGTGAACGCCCCCCTGTCGCAGAACACGTCGCACCACCGCGCCCCCCGCTCCTTCGCGGCGGGCAGCGTCTCGACGACCTCGCGGACGTACGCCGCCCTGTCCGCCCCTGGAGGCACCGCGTGGGCGCCCAGGTACGTCGCCTCCACCCGCAGCGGCACGTCCAGCGCGCCGATCACGTCGAGCAGCCGCATCTCGTCCTCCGGCGTGAGGCCGTAGCCGGTCTTGACCTCGGCGGTCGTCGTGCCGTGCGCGAGCATCGCCCGCGCCCGCGCCTCCGTGGCCGCCACCAGCGACTCGAACGACGCCGCGCGCGTCGCCGCCACCGTCGAGTGGATGCCGCCGCCGCGTTCGAGGATCGCGGCGTACGGCACCCCGGCCAGCCGCTCCTCGAAGTCGAGCCGCCGCGACCCGGCCCACACGAGGTGCGTGTGCGCGTCGACGAAGCCGGGCACGACGCAGGCCCCGCCCGCGTCGAGCTCGGGCACCTCGTCGCCGGCAGGCAACGACGCCTCGGCGCCCACCCACGCCACGCGACCCGACCTGATCACCACCGCCGCGTCCTCGACCGGCGGCGACGTCATCGGCAGCAGCCTGCCGATCCCCCGGACGAGGAGGTCGGTCAACGCCGCTGCCACGCGGGAGCCGACGTACCCGGCTCCAGCGGGATGCGGATGCCGACGTCGCGCGCGGTGTCGCGTGCGAGGTCGTAGCCCGCGTCGGCGTGCCGGAGGACGCCGGTGCCGGGGTCGTTGGTGAGGACGCGCTCCAGCCGGTCGGCCGACGACGGCGAGCCGTCCGCGACGACGACGACGCCGGCGTGGATGGACTTGCCGATGCCCACGCCGCCGCCGTGGTGCACGGAGACCCAGGAGGCGCCGGAGGCGGTGTTGAGCAGCGCGTTGAGGATGGGCCAGTCGGCGACGGCGTCGGTGCCGTCGAGCATGGCCTCGGTCTCGCGCTCGGGCGACGCGACGGAGCCCGCGTCGAGGTGGTCGCGCCCGATGACGACCGGCGCCGAGACGACACCGCGCGCCACGAGGTCGTCGAACGCCTGCCCCGCCACGTGGCGTTCGCCGTAGCCGAGCCAGCAGATCCGCGACGGCAGCCCCTGGCCCTGCACCTTCTCCCGCGCGAAGCGGATCCACTTGTGCAGGTCGTCGCGGTCGGGGAACGCCGCCAGCACCGCGTCGTCCGTCGCCGCGAGGTCCGCGCCGGAGCCCGACAGGCAGGCCCACCGGAACGGCCCTGTGCCCGTGCAGAACAGCGGCCGCACGTACGCCGCCACGAAGCCCGGGTAGTCGAACGCGTTGGCCACGCCGGCGTCCTGCGCCTGGCCGCGGAGGCCGTTGCCGTAGTCGAAGACGACCGCCCCGCCGGCCTGGAACGCCAGCATCGCCTCGCAGTGCGCGGCCATCGACGCGCGGGCGCGCTCGACGTACTCCGAGGGCTTGTCGCCGCGCAGCGCCAGCGCGTCCTCCAGGGACAGGCCGGCGGGGACGTAGCCGTTGAGCGCGTCGTGCGCCGAGGTCTGGTCGGTGACGACGTCGACGGGTACGCCGCGCCGCAGGATCTCGGGGAACACCTCGGCGGCGTTGCCGATGACGCCGACCGACAGCGCGCGCCCCTCGGCCACGGCCGCCGCGCACAACGAGAGCCCGTCGTCCAGCGACGAAGCCACGACGTCCAGGTAGCCGTTGTCCCTGCGCCGCTCCGCCCGCGCCGGGTCGACCTCGACGCAGAGCGCGACGCCGCCGTTGCCCGTCACCGCCAGCGGCTGCGCGCCACCCATCCCGCCGAGCCCCGCCGTCAGCACGAGACGACCGGCCAAGGACCCGCCGAAGTGCGCGCGCCCCACCGCCGCGAACGTCTCGTACGTCCCCTGCAGGATCCCCTGCGTGCCGATGTAGATCCACGAGCCGGCCGTCATCTGGCCGTACATGATCAGGCCCTGGTCCTCGAGCTCGCGGAAGTGCTCGGGTGTCGCCCAGCGCGGCACGAGCAGCGAGTTGGCGATGAGGACGCGCGGCGCGTACTCGTGCGTCCGCAGTACCCCGACCGGCTTGCCGGACTGCACCAGCAGGGTGTCGTCCGGCGCCATGGTGCGCAACGTCTCGACGATCGCGTCGAACGACTTCCAGTCGCGTGCCGCGCGGCCGTTGCCGCCGTAGACGACGAGGTCGTCGGGGCGTTCGGCGACCTCGGGGTCGAGGTTGTTGTGCAGCATCCGCAGGGCGGCCTCGGCCCCCCACGAACGGCAGGTCATCTCCGCGCCTCGCGGCGCCCTCACCACTCGCGCACCGTGCATGCGCGCCAGGCTAGTCGTACTCGGACGAGCCCTGGACCCAGAGGAACGACTGCACGTCGATCTGGTCCCGCGGCTTCAGGTCCGCGAGGTCGCGCCGGACCGTCCCGGCGAACGCGAGCAGGCTGCCGTACGTCTCCCACGACGGCCGCGACGAGTAGTGGAAGTCGTAGCCGTACGCCGCCGCCGCGCGCCTGGTGACCATCGGCTTGAGGAACACGTGCACGTCCGGCCTGGCGAGGAAGCCGAACACCGTGAGCACCGGCCAGGTCGCCACCCGCGTCTGGCGGCGCGGCAGGTCGGCGACGACGTCCACCCAGCGTTCGAACCGCTCCTGCTCGGTGCCGGGCCCGTGCAGCCAGTCGTACAGGCCGTCGGCGAACACCCGCGCGCCCTTGTCGGTCGCGACCGCGTCGCGCAGCGCCATCTTCTCGAACGAGAACAGCAGGTTGGTCCGCGACTCGATCCGTACCGCCGTCGCGGCGACCTCGGCGTGGCGGCCGGCGTCGAGCAGCCCCGCGAAAGCCTCGGGCCCCAGCGCCTCCCGCCACGCGTCGTGCGCGGCCTCCTTGTAGTCGCGTTCCCAGGCGAGGTATGTGCGGTCGCGGAAGCCCTTCGGGAAGAACCCGAGGAACTTCCTGCGGCACGACACGGCACTCATGCCGTCACGCGTACCCCGTTACGCCAGCGGCACCCCGGCGGCCTCCACCGGGCCGCCGGCCCGCAGCCACTCCTCCGCCGCCGCCAGCTCCGGCGCGAGCCAGCGGTCAGGGCCGACGCCGGGGACGACGGAACGCAGCCCCGCCACGACGCGACCCGTGGCAGCGGCGGGCTTCAACGGCGCCCGCAGCTCCAGCGCCCGCGCCGCGCAGACGACCTCCACCGCGAGGATGCGCCGCAGGTTGTCGACGGCGCGGCGCAGCTTGCGCGCGGCGCCCCAGCCGAGGGAGTTGTGGTCCTCCTGCATGCCGGACGTCGGCAGCGTGTCGGCGCTGGCGGGCACGGCGAGGCGGCGGTTCTCGGCGACCATCCCCGCCTGCGTGTAGTGGGCGATCATCAGCCCCGAGTCGACGCCGGGGTCGTCGGCGAGGAACGGCGGCAGCCCCTGCGACCGCCCCTTGTCGAGCATGCGGTCCGTACGCCGCTCCGCCATCGCCCCCACGTCCGCGACCGCGACGGCGAGGAAGTCGCAGACGTAGCCGACGGGCGCGCCGTGGAAGTTGCCGTTCGACTCGACGCGGCCGTCGGCGAGGACGACGGGGTTGTCGATCGTGGCCGCCAGCTCGCGCTCCGCCACAGCGGAAGCGTGCGCCAGCGTGTCCCGCGCCGCGCCGTGCACCTGCGGCGCGCAGCGCAGCGAGTACGCGTCCTGCACCCGCGTGTCGCCCTCGAGGTGCGACGCGACGATCGGCGAGCCGGCGAGCAGCGCGCGGATGTTGGCGGCGCTGGCGGCCTGGCCAGGGTGCGGGCGCATCGCCTGGAGGTCGGCCGCGAAGACACGGTCGGTCCCCAGCAGTGCCTCGACGCTCATCGCCGCGCCGACGTCGGCAGTCGTCAGCAGCAGAGCCAGGTCGGCGCAGGCGAGCAGCAGCATCCCGAGCATGCCCTCGGTGCCGTTGATGAGGGCCAGGCCCTCCTTCTCCGCGAGCACCACGGGCTCGGGCACGCCCGACTCCCCCTCGCCCATGAGCGCCAACGCGACCGCCGACAGCGGCGCGAGGTCGCCGCTGCACCCCAGCGAGCCGTGCTCGGGGACGACCGGCACGACGCCGCTGTTGACGAGCGCGGCGAGCGTCTCGGCGACGACGGGACGTACGCCGGTACGTCCCGTGCAGAGCGTCCGCAGCCGCAGCAGCATCATCGCCCGGACGACCTCGTCCTCCACCGCGGGACCCATGCCGGCGGCGTGCGAACGCACCAGCGAGCGCTGCAGCTGTGCCCTGCTCTCGACGGGGATGTGCCGCGTCGCGAGCGCCCCGAAGCCGGTGGAGATGCCGTACGCCGGCTCCTCGGCCGCGGCGAGCCGCTCGACGACGGCGCGGCCGGTGGCGAGGTTGTCGAGGGCCTCGGGCGCGAGGCGTACGGTGGCACCGCCGCGCGCCACGGCGAGCACGTCGGCGGGAGTCAGGGGGGCACCGGTGAGCACGACGTCGGACACGGCCGCGACCCTACCGGCGTGGGACGTACGCCACGGGGTAGGCGGATGATCATGAGGCTCACGGCGAGGTTCGTGGCGCTGGCGCTCGTCACCGCGACCGCCTGCGGGGGGAACGACGCGGCACCGCCCCGAGCGGCACCCACGCAGGACATCACCGTCGAGCGCGCCGTCCGGATCGCGCGGGCCGCGGTGCTGCGCGCCGCCGACCTCCCCGGGTACAAGGCCTCCGCGGCCGAGGGCGACGGCACCGAGGACGGCGGCAGCGGGGGCTACGGCACCTGCCTGCGGTTCGAGGATCACCTCGGCAACCACTCCGCGACGTTCAAGAAGGGCACCGTCACTGTGTCGTCGTTCGGCGGCGCGGCGGCGACCGCCGCCACGACGGAGAAGGAGCTCGCGTACCTCGCGGGCCCTGACTTCGCGGACTGCTTCGAGCGGTTCCTCAACGGCCTCCTGTCGGGCGCCCGCATCGCCGTCGTGAAGTACGCCTCCCGGCAGGTCCCGCTCCGCGTCCGCGGCGCCGACGAGGCGACGGCGCTGTCGGTGCGGTTCACGATGGAGAAGTACGGCGCGAGGTTCCCGTCGCGCGCCTTCTTCGCCGCTGCCTCGACCGGCCACGCGACGTCGTTCGTCATGGCGTTCGGGGCCGGCAAGGAGCAGCCGCCGTCACTCGACAGGCTCACCGCGCTGCTCACCAGGGCCGTCGGGCGCGCCCGGGCCGCCGAACGCCGGCCCGGCACCCTGTAGCCGAACGGAAGGGGACGGCCCATGCGGCTGCGTACGGCGTTCGTCGCTCTGGCCCTGCTCGCTCTGCCCGCCTGCGGCAAGGAGGCGAAGCCGCAGGCGGCGCCCTCGCCGGAGATCACGCGCTCGGAGGGCGCGCGGATCGCGCAGGCCGCCCAGCTCCGTTCCGCGGACATGCCCGGCTACCGGAAGGAGCCGCCCGAGGAGAGCACCGACGACGACGGCGGTACGTGCCTGCGCGACGGCGGGCCGTTCGTCGCGGAGGCGGAGACGACGTTCTCGCGGGGCAGGCTCTTCGTCGGGTCGACCACCGAGGTCGCCGAACGCCGTGAGCTCGTCGAGCGCGACCTCGACTACATCGTGAGCGGCGACTTCCTCCCCTGCTGGGAGGCGTTCGTCACGTCGATGGTCGCCGAGGACCGGTTCAGCCTCACCGGCTGGTCCTCGCGGAAGCTGCGCGTCAAGGTCCCGAAGTCGGACGGGGCGTTCGGCTACGTCTTCCGCTTCACGCTGCGCGGCGGGAAGGGCAGCGTGCCGGGCCGGATGCTGTTCCTCGGCGCGGCGGCGGGACTGGCCGAGATGCAGGTGATGGCGCTCGCGTTCGGCACGGAGCTGCCGTCGACGGCGGCCGCGACCGGGTGGCTGACCAAGGTCACCCGGCGCGCCAGGGCGGCCGGCGCTTAGGCCTCCTCGGTCGCGCGCCAGCAGTACCAGGCGGCGAGCGTGCGGTACGGGCGGAAGCGCTCGCCGAGCACGGCCAGCTCCTTCGGCGACGGCAGGGCGGGGAGGCCGTACGCCTTCGCCCAGCCCGCCCGCACGCCGTAGTCGCCCACCGGCCAGACGTCGAGCCGCCCCAGCGTGAAGACGCAGAACATCTCCGCCGTCCACGGCCCGATCCCGCGGACGACGGTGAGGTGCGCGACGACCTCGTCGTCGGCGAGGCGGCCGATGCGGTCGAGCCGTACGGTGCCGTCCGCGGCCTTGGCGGCGAGGTCGAGCAGCGACGCGGTCTTGGCACCCGACAGCCCCGCCGCGCGCAGCGCCTCGGGCGCGATCCCGAGCACGGCCTCCGGCGTGAACGCCCCGCCGGCCAGCGCGCGCACCCGCCCCCAGATCGTCGCGGCGGCCTTGCCGGTCAGCTGCTGGTAGCAGATCGCCTCGGCCAGCTGCTCGAAGCGCGTACCGCCGGTACGCCGCCCGCCCAGCCGCGGCGGGCCGTGGCGCTCGGCGAGCCCGGCCATGACCGGGTCGAGCGCGACGAACGCCGCGAGCACGTCGTCGGTCAGCTTGTCGCCCACGTCCGCACCGTAGCGCCGGCCGCACCGCCCCGCCCCGCCCCGCCCCCGCGTGGATCACCTCTATCCCCTCGGCGGCCGGACGGCCGCACGGGAAGGGACACAGGTGATCGTTTCGGGAATCCCGTAACTCTCCGTAGAACATATCGTTACGGAGGGTGTAACGGCAGGGAGCGTTGATCCGCACAGTCCTCACCGACGCACTCCGGTGCGCACGGAGACAAACCGGTCGCCTAGACGGTGCGGGGAGCCAGTGGCGAGACCGACCGCCCAGACCTCTCTCTGGACGGAGTACCACAGTGCGCACCATTGCACGCATCACCCGCGGGACCCTCACGGTCCTGCTGGCCGGCGCGATCGTCGTTCCGGCCATCGGTTCGACCGCCTACGCCACGGACAACGGCAAGGGCAATGGCAAGGCCCACTCCTCGTCCGGAGCCAACGGCGACTGCGGGGAGTACTGCTCCACCCGCGACGGGTCCCCGTCGCGGAACGGCAACGGCGCCGGCGAAGCCAAGGGCCGGCCCTGTGCCGGCTGCGTGGGCAAGGCCGACGACAAGAACCCGCCCGGCCAGTACCCGAACGGCTCGGACGCCAACAACGGCTACGAGTGCGACGGGAACTCCGGGATCGGGCGCTCCAACCCGGCGCACACGGGCTGCACCCCGCAGGCCGCGCCGGTCCAGGAGCCCGTTGCGGCACCGGTCGACGCCGTCGAGGAGCCCTCGGTCGAGGGTCCCGCGCCGGTCGAGGTCCCGGTGGAGGTGGCGCCGCGCGTCGAGGGCGTCAAGATCGTCGGCACGGCGGGCGCGCAGGCGGCCGAGGTGCCGGAGGTCAAGGGTGTTCAGGCGCAGTACGGCCCGAACGTCCTCGGCACGAGGTTCGAGCGCCCGGCGTCGCCGGTCGCGGCGAATCGGGGCACGCTGCCCTTCACGGGCGGCGGCTGGACGCTCGAGCTCCTGCTCGGCGCCCTCGCCCTCGTCGGCACGGGTGTGCTCGTGACCCGCGCCGGCAGCACGCGGGCCTAGCCCGTACGGCACGTTCGCGGGGCCGTTCTCCTCCGGGGGAACGGCCCCGCGGCACGTCGGCAGGACTCGCCGGGCTGGCGGCGTATCCCTCTCCTCATGCGACGACTTCTCATCCTCGCCACGGTCGCGGCTCTCGCCGCCCCCGCCGGCGCCGCCCCGCAGGCCAACGCCGACAACCTCAAGCCGGTGGCCAACCTCAAGTGGACCGGTGGCACCGACCTCGAGTTCACCAAGATCAAGGGCCGCCGCTACGTCGTCGCCGGCGCCCAGAACAACTACAACCCCACGACCTCCCCCGGCCTCCGGGTCGTCGACGTGACCAACCCGTCGAAGCCGAAGGTCGCCGGCTTCCTGCCGTGCAACGCGTCGCAGAACGACATCCAGGTCCGCGGCACGTACGCGTACATGGCCATCGACTTCTACCACCGCGCCGACGCCGAGGGCCGCAAGGACTGCTTCACGCAGGTCAAGCCCGACATGGCACCCAAGAGCGGCGTCGTCGTCGTCGACCTCTCGACGCCGACCAGGCCCCGCGCGGTCGGGTTCCTCGCGATGCCGACCGGCGCGCACAACACGACCCTGCACCCGACCAAGCCGCTGCTCTACGTCAGCGAGTCCGAGTCGCTCGGCGTGCCGGACCCCGCCCAGCTGCAGCCGATCTACGTCGTCGACGTCTCCAAGCCGAAGGCGCCGAAGATCGCCACGACGTTCACCCTCGGGCCCGGTGACAGCCCGCACGACATCACGTTCAACAAGAAGGGCACCCGCGCGTACGTCGCCGCGGGCTTCGGCGGCGCGGTCTACATCGTCAACACGACGTCGCCGCTCGAGCCGGCCATCGTCGGCCGCCTGTACGACCCCGCCGTCAACTTCGCGCACCAGGCCGACCCCACGCCCGACGGCAAGTACCTGCTCGTCACCGACGAGCTCGTCGGCGCCGAGGGCAACGCGTACTGCCCCGGCGGCGGCGTCCACGTCTGGGACCTCACCGCCGAGGCCGCGCCGGTCAAGGTGGGCGCGTACTTCATCCCCGACACGTTCGCCTCCGCCGACCCCGGCCCGCGGCCCAACCCCGTCGGCATCGGCCCGAAGATCTACCGCTGCACCGCGCACATCATGCGGATCACGCCCGACGGCAAGACGCTCGTCATGGCGTGGTACTCGCAGGGCGTCCAGATCCTCGACCTGTCCGGGCTCAGCACGCTGAGCGCGGCCGTCGGCGGCGCCGGCACCGGCGTCGGCCCCGGCATCAAGCGGGTCGCCGCGTGGACGACCAAGGGCGCCGACGCGTGGAGCGCGAAGATGGACGACCGCAAGTACATCTTCACCGGCGACACGCAGCGCGGCATGGACGTCCTCAAGTGGGACGGCAAGAAGCCCGCGTCGGCGATCGACCCCGGTGTGTGGCTGACGCCGCAGCAGGCGCTGTTCCGCGGCCTGCGCGACAAGGCCCGCCAGGACACGGACGCGCGGACGTACTTCTGCTTCGAGCGCGCCACCCGCCTCGGCCAGTAGGGGTCGCCTGCGCAACCGGGTTGCGGCCCGTGCGGGGAAAAAGCGCAATTCGCACCCCGAAGCGCCGGGACCGCCGGCTCAGCGCAGCGGCGTGCCGGTCGCGCGGCCCAGCCGTACGGCGAGCCCCGCGGCGGCCTCGAGCAGGCACAGGGCCGCGAGCCGTACGGTGCGCTCGCCGTCGTCGTTCGTGGCGTCCACCTCGGTGACGTCGATCGCCTTCACCCGCGGGTCGCCGCCCGCGAGGTACGCCGCCGTCAGCGCCTCCCCCGCCGACAGCCCGCCCGGCAGGCCGGCCGGACAGCCCGGCGCGACCGCCCGGTCGCAGACGTCGAGGTCGAGGTCCACCAGCACCGGCCCCCCGCCCTCGCCGGCGACGTCGAGGGCGTACCGCATCGCGTCGGCGATGCCGCGCTCGGCCACCTGGGAGCGGTACAGGACCGTGACGCCGCGGGCGTGTGCCTCGTCGGCGTAGGAACGGCTGTTCGCCCAGTCGGCGATCCCGACCTGGACGATGCGCTCCCCGGGCAGGCCCGCGTCGAGCAGGCGGCGTACGGGGGAGCCGTTCGACCGCCCCTCGCGGATGTCGTGGTGCGCGTCGAGCGTGACCAGCCCGGCGCGGCTCAGGTCGCCGAGCGCGCCCTCGCCGAACGGCGCCGTCAGCGCGTTGTCCCCGCCGATCGCGAAGACCAGCGCGGCCTTCGCGGCGCCGGACGCGGCCGCCGTACGGACCCGGAAGTCGCCCTCCTCGCCGAGGTCGGGGTCGTCGACGTTGCCGAGGTCGAGCGGGGCGACGTCGTCGCGCAGCTCGACGCCGCGGGTCGGGCAGTAGGTCGACAGCCGCGCGAGCACGCGGCGTACGGCGTTGGGGGTCGCGTGCGCGCCGCTGCCGCTGATGGAGGTGGCGTACGTCGGCACGCCGAGCACGGCGAGGTCGACGGTACGGGTGCCGGGGCCGTCGGCGAGCCAGGTGGCGGCGCGCGGCCAGCGCGGGTCCTCGGGGCGCGTCTGCACGCCCGGCATCCTTTCGCGTTTGAGGCGCGCGGGCGCGGACGCTAGAGTTGCGCCTCGCACATGCGGACGTGGCTCAGCTGGTAGAGCATCACCTTGCCAAGGTGAGGGTCGCGGGTTCGAATCCCGTCGTCCGCTCCATTTCACGGCATCCCGGGAGCCGGGAGCTCCCGGTGCCGCCTTCGTCTCGCGAGGACGGGTGCTATCAGCGTGACGCCGTGGCCGGCGTCGTTCCCGCGTGCTCACGTCGATGCAGCGCGAGACCCGCAGCCGCGGCGACCACCATGGCGGCGGCGAGCTGCGCGACGGGTTCGTCGGCAGGGTCGGCGGCGACGCCGATGGTCGGAGTCGGCTGCTCGACGGTGCTGGTCCCGTGAGCCGACGCGGGCGCGTTGACGGTGCTCGGGAGCTGGAGTGGCGGTCCGGCGACCCCCGGAGGAGGTGGCGGCAACAGCAGGCCCGCGAGGGCGCGCGGGCGTCCGGAGAGATCCGGTCCGGCAGCGCCGTCCCCGGCGCGGCAGGTGACCGTGTCCTCGGCCAGCACGTGTGACCCGGACTCGACGGCGACGCCGACAGGGACGTCCGCCGCCTCGGCCGGGCAGGACACGACGAGCCCGACCCGTCCCCGCAGCGGGACCGCCCGGTCCGCCACGCGGGGGGGTGACCTGACCGCGAACGAGGTCGGGCCGGGTCGTGGCGACCTCGAGCGGCAGGACGTCGGGCAGCGCGAGCAGGAGGCTCACGACCGTCGAGGCCCTGGAGATCCGGCGAGCCTGGAGGCGAGACGTCACGACACAGGTTGCGTGGCGCGTCGTAGAGCCAGGCGTGGGACGGATCGCGCAGCCCGCGCGGCTGGTAACCGACCAGCCGCCGACCGCGCGTGGTCGCGCCGACCGCGGCCATGAAATGGTCGCGCCGCAGAAGCGACCCGGGAACGCGCTGAGCCTTGCCCGCGCACCGAACGGAACGTGGGTCACTCCCGCCTGCCGACGCCGGGCTCGGTCGGCGTCAGCAGGTGTCGACGGTCTCGAACCGGTCGAGGATCTCCCGTACGGCCTGCGTCGGGATGCAGGTCAGCGCGGCCGTAGGGCAGTCGCGGGTCGGCGGGGCGCCGCCGACGACCGCGGCGAGGTCGCCGTAAGTCAGCTCGGTGAGGGTCTCGGACTTCAGCGTGAGAGTGCGCTTCATGGGGCGCAACCTGCCCCATTCGTCCGCGGCTGTCCACCGATCGACGGCGGTCTCGCCGGCCCTCCTCGCCGCGCGCTCGGTCGGTCAGACGACGCAGCGGTAGAGCTGCCCCACCCAGAGCGTGCACGCCTCGGTGCCGGTGGAGCAGTAGACGTCGATGCCGCGGCCGCAGGGGCGCGCCGCCTGCGCCGGCGGGACGGCGACGCTGGCGAGACCGCAAGCGAGGAAGACGGCGGCGAAGGTGCGCTTCACGTAGGACTCCGTTCGAGGGGACAAACCCGGACGACGCAGCCTAACGGCCGCTCCCGGCGAGGACGTCAGGGCAGCGCCGCGACATCCTTCCGGTACGCCGTCAACCCGGGGTCCTCACCCGTCATGGCCGCGTACAGGTGGCGCGCCAGCACGTCGGCCAGCGCATGGAGCACGTCGTGGCGTTCCGCTCCCGTCTCGAGGAGCCGCTGCGCCGCCTGCCACACCTCCGGCGGGTCGTCGTCCCACAGCTGAGAGGCGAGGATCTCGTGCAGCGTCACGTGCAAGAGCGGGTCTACTCCGTCGACATCGCCGTCGAAGCCGGCGTCGTCGAGGGCGGCCTGGTACTCGGGGTGCTCCCCCATCACCAGCAGCCGGCGCTCGTCGGGGTCGCCCGGGTCCAGCCGCGGGAAGTCCTCGTCGCCGATGCGGGTGCCGGCGCTCGGCGCCGCGAACCGCCGCCGCGCCAGCACCTCCGCCGCGTCGTCGCTGTCCCGCGGGTGCTCCCCGAGATAGAGCCAGGACGGTGCGTCACTCGCCAGATCGTCGTAGGTCTCGGCGAACACCGCGCCGCTCTCCGCGCACACCTCGTCCAGCTCCGCGAGCACCTCCGGATCGAGCCCCGCCCGCTCGCCGGCCCACCGCATCCACGCCGCGACGACCGCCGGCATCGCGGCTCGTTCGCGTTCCTCGAGCACCACCTCCCGCGGGAGCCACCACAGCAGGAACATCTCGGCCTTCGCCGGACTGGCGCGCAGCGGCCGGCCCCGGTCCCGCTCCGCGCCGTAGTCGACGACGAGCCGCGCGCACGTACGGGCCACCTCGCCCGGCAGCCCCGCGGCGTGCGGCGACGCGAGGAATTCGTCGACGATCGCCGCCCGCTCCGCCTCGGTCACCTCGGGAGGCAGGGTCACCGCACCTGAAGGCTCTGGGAGGCACCGGCAGCGGGCGAGCGCGAGCGCCCGGTAGTCACGGAAGTCCTCGCCGACGTCGGGCTCCCACATCAGGTCCGTCGCGTCGAACGCGTCAACGAGGAGGCGGTGCGCCTCCCCGGGGTCCAGCGGCTCGACCGGGCGCATCCCGCGGTCGGTCGTCCCCAGATCGCGCAGCGCCCCGAGCACCTCGTCCGGCTCGTCGGTCACGAACACGTCCTTCACCCAGCCGCCCAGCTGGTTCAGGTCCACGAGCACGACGAGCCCGTGCGGGCCGGCGGCGCCGTCGAAGACGCAGAGCATCTCGGCCTGGTCGCCGAACACGTCCTGCGACCACCAGCAGGCGGTCGGTCGCGCCCACCCTGCGCCGTCCGCCCAGGGAGGCGGTCGCACGCCCGCCGCTTCGAGGTCGCGCGCCGCGGCGCCGGCGGCCTCGCGAACCTGGCCAGACTCGCCCACGGCGGCGAGGGCGGACAGCAGCGCCAACGCCTCCGACGTACGCCGGGACGCGGCGTACGCGACAGCGCCGAGCTCGAGCTCGTCCGGCTCGACGTCGGGCGGCAGCTTCTGCCACCACACACCGAGCATCCCCGACATGAACGTCTCCGCGTCCAGCGGGTTCGACGCCGTCACCAGCGGGCGGAAGCCGCGGACCATGTCGCGGTAGAGACCGTCGAGCCCGGGCTCCGTACGTTCCGCCCGCCGGTTGGTGGCGGCGGGCCGCTTCTTCTTCCGGCCGCGGCTCACAGGGCTCATGGCCGGTGATTCTGCTGCCTTCCCGCGATGCGAGCACGATCTCGCCCTGAGGAGGAGTCACCGCGCGCTTGGCGAACGCCCCTGGTGTCCCCCTCGCCGCCCCTGCCGGCGTACCCCCTCACCGGAAGGCAGGCCATGCGCAAGCTCTCGCTCAAGAAGGAGACCCTCACCGAGCTCACCACCGCCGAGCTCTCGTACGTCATCGGCGGCGCCCCCACCGTGGGCAAGCTCTGCACGCAGCCGACGCTCACGCTCACCTGTACGTCCGCGATCGACGGCTGCATCACGGCCCAGATCTGCGGCTAGCAAGGACGGCTGACGTCCCCCGGTGCTCCGGCGCCGGGGGACGTTTCGCAGGAGGAGTCCCGGGCCCGCTGGCGAACGCCCCTGGTGACCGTTAGTCCCCCCTCACCGGAAGGCCGCCATGCGCACCCTCAAGCTCAAGAAGGAAACCCTCACCGAGCTCACCACGGTCGAGCTCACCAACGTCGTCGGCGCCGCCGCCACGATCGGGAAGCTCTGTGGCGACGGGCCGACGTTCTCGCTGACCTGTGGCTCCGAGATCGACGCCTGTATCACCGCCCGCGGCTGCACGTTCACGGTCGACGCCTGCTAGCAGGCGCCTGACGCTCGGATCAGAGCGTGCAGGTGTACGAGATGCAGGGCCGCAGCAGGCTCTCGCACACCGCCAGCTTGTCCGACGGGTTGCCGATCGCGACGCACGTGGCGATCGGCACCGTCGGGACGGCGGCGCCCGCCACGAGCGCGAGGTCGTCGGTACGCAGCTCGGTGAGCCGCTCCTTCTTGAGCACGAGCCGGCGCATGGTGCCTCCTCGGTAGGGGGTCGTCGCGCGCAACCTTCGGCGCGACGACCCCGCCACCTGCCTTACGTGTAGAGCGACGCCACGTCGAGGTGGAGGTTGCGGTCCTCCGACCCGACGATGCCGTCGTTCGTGAACTCGACCTTCAACGTCCGCGTGCCGCCCGAGAGCGTGCGGCGGATCTTGTACGTCGTCCACGTCGCGGTCGACACGGTCTGCGTCAGCACGAGCGTGCCGTCCACGTAGACCTTCATGATCGGCCACACGCCGCCGGCGACGCTGCCGCGCGCGGTCACGTGGATCTCGTGCTGGCTGGTGTACGGCACGGACATCGCGTTCTCGATGTGCCCGTTGCCCCAGAGGTTCCAGAACTTGCCCGCCGACGCGGTCGTGCTGCTGGTCTCCCCACCGGTCGTCTTGGTGGTGAAGGCCTCCGCCTCCTTGGTCCAGCTCCGCGTCGCCGGGTCGATCGAGGCGACGTCGACGAGCAGGTTGCGGTCGTTGCCGTTGACGCTGCCGTCGTTGGTGTACTCGACTTCGAGCGTGTGCGTGCCCGCGGTCAGGGTGACCGCCGCGGCGTACGCGACCCACTGGTCCGAGCCGACGCTGAGGTTCATGACCTCGGTGCCACCGACGCGCACCTTCATGATGGGCCAGACGCCGCCGGCCGGGTCGCCGTGCGCCGTTACCTTGAGCGTCTTCACGCCCGCGGTCGCCGCGGTGAGCGTCGTGCTGATGGTGCCGTTGGCCCAGACGTTCCAGCAGAGGCCACCGGACGCGGTCGAGCTGGTGCACTGGCCGCCGACCGGCCTGGTCGTGAACGACTCCGCCTCCTGCGACCACTCGGCGCCGGTCCCGCCGCCACCGCCGCCGCTCCCGCCGCTGCCGCTCTCGGCCTGGATCCCGGCGATGACGTCGTCGTACGACGCCTTGTAGCGGGTGGGGTCGGTCGCGGTGTCACGCACGATGCCGAACCAGCGTTCGGCGATCTTGTGGTAGTCGTTCGTCGCCGCGCGGTTCCAGTCGTCGTAGTACGCGCGGAACACGAACGCCGTCACGCCGGCCGCCGCGAGCGCCGCCTTGTCGGTGAAGACCTCGGCGTACTCGGTCTCCTGCAGCGTCTCGTAGTTGTCGGCGTCGATGCAGTCCTTCGGGGTGGGGTACGTCGAGTACGCCGGGTCGCCGGAGGTGACGCCGGAGTACGTCGACAGCCCGAAGTCGCTGACGATGACAGGCTTCGAGAACCGCGTCGACAGCTCGGTCGCGTCCGCGACGACCTCGTCGACGGCGCCGGTGTACTTCGCCCGCGTCTCCCGGACGCAGGAGAACAGGATCATCGTGCTGTTCATGTCGGCGTACTGGCCGGCCTGCGTGTAGGTCGTGTACGACGTGGTGCTCGCCCAGTGGCCCCAGCCGAGCGCGACGTCGATGTCCTCGGTCGTGTCCGACCGGAGGATGTCCATCTGGTTGCGCAGCCAGCCGTCGAACGTCGTCTCGTTCTCCATGCCGTTCTTGTGCCACTCGGTCTCGAGAACGACGATCGCCTTGCGGCCCTGCATCTTCGCGGCGATCTCGTTGCGCAGCGTGTTCGCCAGCGAGTCCCACTCGGTCTTGCTCTTCGAGCCGCAGGACGTCTGGTAGCAGGTGTCGCTGATCGCGTCGCCCCAGTAGTACCACTGGATGACCGGCGTGACGCCGTCGGCGATGGCCTTGTCCAGCGCGGAGCGGAAGCCGCCCCACCCGGAGGACGTGACCCACTGGCCGATCCAGAACGACCCGTACGTCAGGTCCGCGCCCGCGCCCTGCACCTCGTCGACGGAGTCGATCGGGAAGCCGTAGCCGATGCCGGAGCTGGGGTCCGGAGGCGGCGCGGGGTCGCCGTCCTCGCTGAACACCGGGTCGCCGGGCGCGTAGATCCAGCGGCCGTGCTTGTAGCCGGTGAGGCAGAACGTCGCGGTCTTCGACGCGCGGTCGAGGAAGTTGAAGGTGTTGCCGCTGAGGAACGAGTACTCGGTGACGCCGTCGAAGCGCTGGTCGACGGACTTCACGCCGCTGCCGATGTTGGTGCCGTTCGACTTGAGCAGCGCGCTGAACGTGCCGGTCTCCGGGTCGAAGACGTGTCCCTGCGCGTTGACGGTGAGGTTGTAGTCGTTGTCGGTACGGCGCCGGCGCAGGTCGTGGCCGCCGGGGCTGGTGCCGGGCAGGGCGTACGACGCCACCTGGGTGAGCTGGTGGGTCGTGGTGCTGTACGTGTACTTGCGCAGGTCGCTCATGCCGATGGCGAACACCGCGTTGCGCGAGCCGTCCCACTCGACGCCGTGCGCGCTGGACAGCCCCTCGGTGTCGATGACGGCGCCCGCGGGACTGACGACGACGACGTAGCCGGAGCCCGCCGCGTTGATCTGGCCGGTCTGCGCGATCGCGAAGTAGCCGTCCGGCAGCACGGTGATCGAGTGCGCGCCGTTGGCGCCGCGCTCGAACGTCGGCAGCCCGAACGACGTCGTCCACGTGTTCGTGGTGCGGTCGTACACGCCGACGCCGTTGCTGCCCGTGGCGGTCGAGTGGCCGCCCCACAGCGCGACGACCTTGCGGTTGAGGTCGAAAGGCTTGGCGTCGTTCGGGATCTGGAACGTCGTGTTCGGGGAGTTGAGGTCCTGCACCAGCGCGCCGGTCATGGCGTTCGCGATCTGGATCTGGTGGTTGGTGCCGGAGCAGGTGGAGCCGGCGTACTGGTTGGTCACGAGTACGTGCTCGGTCTCGGTCACCGCGGCCGCGGGCGGCGGCGGTGCCGAGACGACGACGCCGGCGGCGATCACTGCCGCGGCGGCGGCGAATGCGGTCCTTCTCATAGCGTTCACCTCTGGGTCTGGGGTATGAACGCCGTGCCACGAAGCGGGCGCGGCGGTTCCGGCCGTGGTGCTCGCCCGGCGCGGCAACGCCGGGTGGTGGATCGCAAGGAAGTGCCTCGGGCCGCGGCGCGTGTCAGCGCCGCGGCTCGACGGCTTCGGGGGTGGACGGGCTCGGGTCACCACGGCGCGCATACAGCTCCTCGGCGGCGCACACGACATGCGCCGATCAGAGGAGACGAAGGCGACCAATCACCCCTGCGGGGCCCTCCGAACTCCGGACTGTCGGCGGGTCCCCGCGTAACCGCTTACCTAAACGGCCTTATCCATGTCACCTCGGCGACGGCCGGAGAGCACCATGGCGCTCGCGCTCGTCCCGCCCGCGAGGACGCCGAGCAGGAGCAGCCAGGACGAGCCGTTCCTTGAGCGGGGGCGTTCCCGCGCCGCGGGGGTCGCCGTGGTCGTCGGCGAGTGCGGCGCGGGACGCCCCGCCGTAGCCGCGGACCGCGGCGGCGGGTCTGGGTCGGCAGGTGCAGCCGTTGTCGACGGCCTGCCCTGGATACGTTGCGGCGCAGCGGTTTCGGGCATGCAGGACGTACGCCAGCCGCGGCCGGGGGACGCGCAGACGACGCCGCCGCTGGGCGGCGCGAGGTACGCGGCGTGCACGACGCCGGTGCCCGTCACGGTGACGGCGGTCGCGCCGCTGCCGGGCGGCCCGGCGCCCTCGAGGCGCCGCCACGGCCCGCCCGGTGTCGCGGCGAAGACGCCGCCGGAGAGCGCGTCCGGGTCGCCGGTGCCCGTCGCCGCGTCGAGCACGGTGACGTAGACCGAGCCGGTGCCGGCGCGCGCGTCGTGGTCGGACGAGAACGCGAGCGACGGGTACGTCGTGACGACGGCGCCGGGCCGCGGTGGAGCGACCGTCACGGGCGCGAACGTCGCTCCCCCGTCGGCCGAGCGGTACAGGCCGCCGGTGGCGAGGGTGACGTAGAGCGTGCGGTCGCGCGCGAACGCCGGCGAGAGGTACGCGCGCGGCGCGTCCTCGCGCGGGACGACGACGCTGCGCGTGGCGCAGTCCCAGCGCGCGTCGCAGCGCGCGACGACCGGGAAGCCGGTCTTCGGGTCGCGGCCCGCGACGACCGCCACCGGCTGGCCCGCGGGCACGTCCGGGTACGCCGGGTGCGGGACGACGCGCGCGGCGCCGAGTCCCGGTGACGGCAGCGGATCCACGCGCCGCGAGGGCAGGCGCAGGACGTACGCGGCACCGCCGGGACCCGCGACGAACGCGCTGCCGTCCCGCGCGACCTCGACCGCGGCGGCGGGCGGGCCGGTCGCGGTGAACGTGGCGCCCCCGTCGTCGCTGAGCTGGACGCCGTCCGCCCCCGGCGCGAGCAGCGTCGTACGACCGCCGACGGCGACCGCGGAGACCTCCGCGGTGGCCCACCCGCGCGCGGGCAGCGGGCGCCAGGTACGGCCGCCGTCGACGGTGCGCGCGAGCTGGTCGCACGCGGTCTCGCAGCCGATCCTGCGCTCGACGGAGTAGACGGCATCAGCCGAGGCCGCGAGCGCCACGACGAAGACCCGCCGGTCCCCCGCGACCGGCTCGGCGGAGCCGGTCGCGGGTACGGCGAGGAGCAGCGCGGCCGCGGCCGCGGCGGAGCGCCGGATCAGGCGTCCACCCACAGCCCGGTACCGGTCACGCTGGGCGTCGGGCAGACGCCCTCCGTCGGCACCATGGGCATGACCTTCGCCTTGCGGGCGGGCACGTCGACCATGACGTGCACGCTGCTGGCCAGCAGGACCGAGACCGTGTTGGCGCCGAACAGGACGACGAGGCAGTTGCCCGTGTACGACGTCCCGATGGAGCCGTTCGACGTGTAGAACGTCGGCGGCACGGTCGTCGTCGTGCAGAGGTTGCTGTGCGTGCCGCTCATCGACCCGGAGGTCGTTCCAAGTCCCAGCGGCGGCGAGAAGTTGAACGTGTTGGTCTCCACGCACGGGTCCGCGTGCGCGGCCGGCGCGGACACGAGCGCGCACGGCAGGGCCAGTGCCACCGCCGCGCGGCTGAGGGAACGCATCATCAGTCGTCCTCCGTTCCAGGGGCGTGCCCCTGGTCGTCGACCGGTGTCCGGGCGGCCGCCCGGCGCGCTTCGCAGCACATCGCCGGCGACCCGCGCGCGTACAGGAAGAAAGCCGGAAGTTTCGGTGAGAATGTGGCGGTCTGCCCCGGTCCGGGCTTGTATGGGCGCGGCCGGGTGCTGGGGGAGGAAGGTCCGATGACGGCTCGGCTCGGGACGCTGCCGAAGGCGACCGGTGACGCGCGCCGCGACGCGATCGCGGAGCTGCGCTGGTCGATGGCCGGGGAGGGGCTGACCGCCGACAAGCTGACCTGGATGCCCGCCGTCCGCGCGCTGCCCGCCGTCGCCGCGGCGGTCGCGGGCATCGCCCCGGCGGGACAGCCCGCGGTCGCGTACGGCGTCATCGCCGACGCCGCCCGCGCGCTCGGCGGGTCGGTCGACGCGCGGCTGCTGCGGACGGCGCTCGGCATCGACTACGACGGCGACGCGCGCAACCTCACCGAGCGCCGCGCGGCGTTCGGCTGGGTGGGCGACCCGCGCACGATCTTCGACCGCGAGCGCAAGATGCTCGGCGCGCTCGTCACGACGCTCGGCGCGCCCGCCGGGGTGCCCTCGCCCCTGCCGCCGCCGGACCGTACGGACGCCTCAGGGACGCCGGCCGCGGCGGTGCCCGGCCTGCTCGACATGGGGCCGTGGACGTTCGTCAGCCTCGACCTGACCTACCGCCTGGCCGGGCGCGCGGTCCGCGAGACCGAGCAGGTCTGCGTCGTCCGCGCCGTCGAGGACGGCGTCGACCGCTACCGCGCCATCTACTACTGGAAGGAAGGCGAGGGCCCGCCCGCGCGCCTCGTCATGTACGAGGGCGGCACGCTCCTCGACGACACGCAGACGCTCCAGGCGGGCCTGCGGGTGGCGACGATCCGCCTGCCGCGGCCGCTCGCGGCGGGCGAGCTGCACCGGCTGCGTTACGACGTCGTCTACGCCGGCGACGAGGAGAGCGAGCCGATCTGCGCGGTGCACATCGTCTGGCCTGTCGATGCGCTGACGGTGCGGGTGGCGTTCGATCCCGAGGCCATGCCCGTGGCGGTGTGGCGGCTGGCGGGGCTGCCGCCGGACGGGGCGACGCCCGGCCCGGACGCCGCCGCCGCGCTCGTCCCCGACGGCTCTGGCTACGTCGACGCGCAGTTCAGCCGCCCCGCGATCTCCCGCCTGCACGGCATCGCGTGGGAGTGGACACCCTGATGCGGCTCGCCCGGGCGGGCGGGCCGTGACGCGTTCCGCCACGGCCCGCGCCACGTCACGGCCGGTGCAGGTGCCTCGCGAGCGACTCCAGCGCGGCCTTGTCGACGAGCAGGTTCCGCAACGACTCGACGGTCGCGTCCTTGCCGCCGCGCGCGGGCGGTCCGGCGTCGCCGCCCTCCCCGTCCGTCCGGCACCAGTGCTCGAGGCACTTGCGGAGCGCGTCCGCGTCGATCTCGTGGCGTTCGAGCAGCCGGCGGATGCCCTCCTCCCCGAGCAGGCACTCGACCAGCTCGCAGAGCTCCTCGTGCCCGTTGCCGCCGTTGGGGTCGACGGGCTCGGAGCCGCCGCCGAGCCAGACCGCCGCGGTCCGCAGCTGCTCGCGCGTGAACGTACGGCCGCGCCGCGTCCCCCCCGTCGCGACGATCCGGAGCTGGTAGACCCCGTCGTACGCCGCGACGAAGCTCCCTTCGAAGTCCCCGTCCGCGCCCTCCATGAGCCTCACGAGCCCCTGCGTGCCGTCCGGACGGGTCACGTGCGCGACGCAGGTCGCGCCGCGCTCGATGGGCACGCCGTACTCCGTGAGGACGGCGCGCAGCGTGACGACGGCTCCCGGCGACCAGCCGGACTGCACGACGTACACCTGCATGCGCAGGTTCGAGTACGCCTGCACGAGAAGGCTGTACGGCACCACCCCGGTCTGAGCCGAGCGCTCGAGGTGCGTCCTGCTCTGCTGCTTCGCGCGCCGGCGCAGCACCGCGTGCCACGTTCCCGCGTGCGCGTCGTCGGGGCCGCCGAGCGGCAGCGGCAGGCCGATCCGGTAGAGCGCGACGGCGCTCCCCGTCGAGAAGTCCAGCATCGGGTGCGCGGCCGCGGTGCCCGCGTCGACGACCTCGCCCGCGGGCGACTCGATCTCGAACTCGATCGTCCCCGGCGCCGGCGTCAGCAGCACGGCCTTGGCGTCGATGTCTGCCTCGGTGAGCTGGAACGGGATGCGGTGCTCCTGACCGACGCCGAGGAGGCCGTCGGGGTCGAGAACGACCTCGTTGTTCGTCACACCGGCGAAGATCTGCTGGTAGTACTTCGCCAGTCGGAACAGCGCCGAGCCGTCGAGCGCACCGGTCAGCAGCATGTACCCGCTGGTCCCGTTGCAGAGCTGGGTCAGCTTCTCCGGCCGGATGGCGTCACCCTGGCCGAGGCCGATCGCGAACACCCGGTCGCCGACGACCGTCGACGCGACCTGGTCGATGGTAAGCCGGTTGTGCGGGCCGTGGTTCTCCTGGCCGTCGGTCAGCACGACCATGGCCCGGACGGTCTCGGTCGCGCCCTGCAGGAGCCCGTGCGCGAACGCGATGCCCTCGCCGATCGACGTCCACCCGTTGGGGTTCGGGGCGTAGTCGCCGATGGCGCCGTTGACGAGCGTGCGGCCGATCCCGGCGATCGGCGTGAGCCCGATGCCGGCGTGCGCGTCGTGGTCGAAGTGGCTGACCGAGAGCGCGTGGCCGTCCTCGGTGACGTCCACCGCGGGCGGGGCGGAGAACCTCAGCACCTCGGCCCGCGAGATGCCGGGCCCGATGCCAGAGTCGTAGTTCATGCTGTTCGACCGGTCGAGCACCATCGCGACCGCGGCCGTGGGCCGCGGGATCGACTCGCCGTAGAGGTCCACGGTCTCGTCGAACACCGCGTCGGCGCAGTGCACGCGGACGGTCCCGCTGTGCGTCGCCCCGGCCGTCGTGGCCAGGTACGTCAGCCAGAGCCGCCCTCGGGTGTCCACCGCCGGGTTCACGACGACGGACCCCGCGACCTTGCCGAACGGCGGCGCGGCCACCGGATCCTCGACCACGAACGTCAGCGGCTCGCACGCGTCGACGTCGACGACGACGGCGGCCATCCGCGTGGAACCGTCGGGCACGTCGAGGAACCGCACCGGCTCGGTGCCCGGCGCGATCGTCACGCGCGGCCTGTCGATGGTCCAGCCGGCGAGGTAGTCGTAGCTGTTGATCGTGCGGTGGTCGAGGACGTCGGCCGGGGTCGTCGACCAGCCGGACAGCGGGTCGTTCAGCCCGGTGCTAAGGCTGTCCGCCACGAACGGCTCCCCGGGGTGCCGCAGCTGCCACTGCGCCCAGATCATGTCGATCCAGCAGTGGTGCAGGAAGAACACCGGGTCGTTCGGCGACGTCCTGCTCGCCATCTGGCCGCCGACCCAGTTGTGCGGCGGGTTGTGGACGACGGTCTCCAGGTCGGGCCAGAACGCGTCGTACGTCCCGCGACCCAGCATGGTGTCGACGTCACCCGGTGTGGGCAGGGTGGCGCCGCCGAGCGAGCGGTTGAGCCCCCACGCCGAGTCGAACGGGCCGAGGAAGTCGTTCGCCCACAGCGGCGAGGAGGTCGAGGTGTCGGCCGTGGAGTTCCAGTACGGCAGCGAGACCGCCGGGTGGTACGCCCGCAGCGCCACCTCGAAGCGCCGGATGAACTCGCGGTGCCACGGCAGGAAGTGCGAGCTGAAGTGCGCGCCGTGGCTGAAGTGCGCGTCGTGGTCGGCGGCGAACTGCGCGACGACGCCGTTCGCCTTGACGAAGTGGAGGGCCTGGACGAAGCGGTCCTTCTCCGTGGGCGTCAGGTCGCGGTAGTCCTTGCGGCAGGCCATCTCAGGCGTCCCCCCGCTCGGCCCTGGCCGCGGCGGCGCGGTCGAGGTGGTCGGCGAAGCGGCGGCCCAGCTCCTCGAGGTCGTCGGCGGGGTCGTACGCGTAGTCGTCCAGGACGAGCTGCCCGTTGGGCAGAGTGTCATGGCGGCGCAGCAGGCCGTCGACGACGAGCTGAGGACCCGCCTCGCCCTCGACCACCTCGACGCGCGGACGTTCCTCCGGTCGTTCCGATGCCTTGCGCTTGGCCATGGTTGTCTCCCCTGTCCTCGCGCTCGGTCGGCGCGAAGCGGAGAAAGCGTACGAAACCGGGCGTACGCTCCGCTGTCGGGTATCCGACACTCGCGACGATCTGGCGGCCCGAACGTCGGAAGAGCATCAGCATCTCCACCCCTACAGGAGAAACAGTGAAAGAGCTTCTGGCAGTCCTCGCCCTCGCGGCGGTCGTGGTCCCGGGCGCTCCCGCGTCCGCGGCGAACGGCCTGCTCCAGCCCGGCGACTACATGGTGGCGGGCAACTCGGCCTGCACCACGAACTTCGTCTACGACGGCACCGGCACCAAGGCGGGCAAGGTCTACATCGGCACCGCCGCGCACTGCGTCACCAGCGTCGGCCAGGACGTCGCCGACATCAACGGCACCGTCTGGGGCGACGTCGCGCTCATCGGCGACGCCAACGCCGCCGCGCCCGACTACGCGCTCATCGAGGTCCGCACCGGCCACACCCACCGCGTCTCCGCGGCCGTGAAGGGCCACCCGCAGTACCCGACCGGCGTCACCTCCCCGGCGCAGACGACGCTCGGCGACCTCGTGCAGATCTCCGGCTACGGCCTCGGCTACAGCACGACGAACGTCACGCAGGAGCGCCGCCAGGCGGTCGTCATGAGCGACACCGCGACGACGCACAACGTCTCCGGGCCGATCCACTTCGGCGACTCCGGCGGCCCGCTCGTCCACGTCGCGACCGGCACGGCGTACGGCATCGTCAGCCGCGCCTGCATCGGCACCTGCACGGAGACCGGCCCGATGGTGGGCAACGTCCTCACGCTGGCCGGCCAGCGCGGGTTCACGGTCACGCTCCGCACCGTCTGACGGCAGCCCCCGGCCCCGGGCGATCTCCCTACCGTGGGAGACAAACCCGGCATTTCCTGTCATCCTCGCTCGTCCGGGGCCCAGGGGGGGCCGTCGTTCATCTATGGGGCGGGGATCTTTCGTGCGCACGATTCACCAAGCATGGGCGCGTACGGCGGCGGTGTGCGTCGTCGCGGGAAGCCTGGTCGCCGGCACCGGCACGGCGGCGCGAGCCGACGAGACCGAGTGCCTGACGTTCGCCACCGTCGCGGCCGGCTGGGACCACTCCCTCGCCGTCGGCCACGGCGGCACCGTCTGGACGTGGGGTGACAACTCCTCGGGCCAGCTCGGTGACGGCACCGTCGAGGAGCGGAGCACACCGGCACCGGTCGCGGGCCTCGCGGGCGTCTACTCGGTCTCGGGCGGGTTCGGGCACTCACTCGCGCTCACCGAGGCGCGCACCGTCTGGGCCTGGGGCGCCAACGCCGACGGGCAGCTCGGCGACGGCACCACGACCTCGCGGTCCCGCCCCCAGCCACTGACCCTCGACGGGATCACCGAGATCGCGGCGGGGTACAAGCACTCGCTCGCCATCGGCGCCGCGGGCACCGTCTGGGCCTGGGGCGACAACTCCTCCGGCCAGCTCGGCGACGGCACGACGACCGACCGGCCGACGCCGGTCCAGGTGCCGGGCCTCATCGGGGTCACCGCGATCGCCGCCGGCGGCAGCCATTCGATGGCAGTCACCGCGAACGGCGACCTGTGGACCTGGGGCTTCGGCACCAACGGCCAGCTCGGCACCGGCACCACCGCCTCGCACACCTCACCCGTGCGCGTCACGACGCTGAGCAACGTGGTGTCGGTCTCGGCGGGCATCTACTTCTCCCACGCCGTCGACGCGAACGGCGACCTGTGGGGCTGGGGCCTCAACCGCTTCGGCGAGGTCGGCGACGGATCCGGCGCTCAGCAGAACAGCCCCGTGCAGCTCGCCGTCAGCGGGATCGTGAGCACGTCCGCGGAGGCGATGTCCGCGACGGCCGTCACGACGGCCGGCAACGTCCTGGGCTGGGGTCTGGACGACTCCGGCCGATTCAGCCCGCACGGCGGCGAGGTGTCCGTCCCGACGCAGGTGGCAGGCATCAGCGGTGTCGTCAAGGCCGCCAACGGACGTGACCACACGCTGGCCCTCGACGGCGCCGGCGCGATCTGGGCGTGGGGCCGCGGCGACCAGGGCCAGCTCGGGACCGGCAACATCGACTACGCCTTCACGCCGGAGCCGCTCTGCGTGACACCCGCCGCCGCGGTGCCGCCGGCACCTGCAGGGCCGAGCGCGGAGTCGTGCGCGCCGTTCACGGCGATCGCGGCCGGCGAAAACCACGTCCTGGCCATCGGTCCTGGTGGCGCGGTCTGGGCTTGGGGCGCGAACGACAGGGGCCAGCTCGGCGACGGCAGCAAGATCGACAGGTACCGCCCCGCGCTCGTACCTGGCCTCACCCGTATCACAGCGCTGGCAGCGTTCTCGTACCACTCGCTCGCGCTGGATGCCGACGGTGTCGTGTGGGCGTGGGGCTACAACGCGTTCGGCCAGCTCGGCGACGGCACGACGACCACCCGCACGCGCCCCGTCAAGGCACTCTTGCCCAAGGCGACGGCGATCGCCGCGGGCTACGGGCACGGCCTCGCCGTCGGCCCCGGTGGCACCGTGTGGACGTGGGGTGACAACTCCGTGAGCCAGCTCGGCGACGGCACGACCACACGGCGTACGACACCCGTGCAGCTCCCGACACTCGCCGGTGTCACGGCAGTGGCGGCGGGCGAACGCCACTCGATGGCGCTCGGCGGCACCGGCACGGTCTCGGCATGGGGCATCAACTACGCGGGGCAGGTCGGGGACGGCACTACGACGACTCGTTCGACTCCCGTGACCGTGCTGACCGGCGCGACCGCGATCGCGGCGGCGTACTCGCATTCGACCGCTGTCACGCCTGCCGGCGTGCAGACCTGGGGCGACAACTCGTGGGGCCAGATCGGCGACGGGACGTACACGATGCGCCCGACGCCATTCCTCGTCCCCGGCACCGCCGGCGCCACCGCGATCGACCCTGGTAACACGCACATGGTCGCCCTCACGGCCGCGGGGACCGTCAAGGCGTGGGGGTACAACGGGTCCGGTCAGCTCGGCAACGGCACCACGACCGACTCGCCCACGCCGGTGACAGTGCCGGGTCTGTCAGGGATCACGGCCGTACAGGCGGGCCAGGCCCAGACCTACGCGCTCGACGATGCGGGGGCGTACTGGGCCTGGGGCGCGAACGGCCGAGGCCAGCTCGGCGACGGAACCGCGGTGAGGAAGACCTCGCCCATCGCGCCGTGCGGCACGACCCCGACACCGGTGCCGCCGTCAAACGTGCCCGAGGTGGGCACCGGTGTCGTCTCGACCTGCCGTCTCGTACCGGTCGGCGGTGTCGTGACGCTCGTGGCCGAAGCGCATGCCGTCGACTCTCTGCCGGCAGTCGCGACGACGGTCGTGTGCACGGCGACCGGGCCGCTCGGCCAGAACATCACGATTCGCGCGAACTCACTCGGCCCTGTCGTGACCGGCGTCAGCGGCCAGATCGTGACGTCAGGCGGATTCACCATCTGCTCGTCCTCGACCGCGACGTGGCTGGACGGCATCAACCAGCGCACGGAGACCGAGCAGGAGCACTGCGCGCCCGGCTAACCCCCGGGGCACGACCCAGAGGGGGAACGACCCATGCGTACGACGACGAGGCGATGGGCCCGCGCCGTCGCGGTCTGCGTCGCGGCAGGGGCCTTGGTGGCTCCTGCCGCGTCCGCGGCGGAGCCCGGCTGCGTGCCGTTCACGGCGGTCGGCGCGGGCCAGGACCACTCCCTCGCCGTCGGCCCGGGTGGCACCGTCTGGTCGTGGGGTGACAACTCGCGGGGCCAGCTCGGCACCGGCTCCACGGACGACGGTTTCGAGCCCGCCCCCGTCTCCGGGATCGCCGGCGTGACGGCGGTGGACGGCGGCGCGGACCACTCGCTGGCGCTCACCGCGACCGGCAGCGTGTGGGCCTGGGGCAACAACGGGTACGGCGAGCTCGGCGACGGCACGTCGACGTCCCGCTCGCGGCCGTACCAGCTCGCGCTGAGCGGCATCACCGCCATCGCCGCGGGTGCCCGCCACTCCCTGGCGATCGGTGAGGGCGGCGTGCTGTGGGCGTGGGGCGACAACACGTACGGCCAGCTCGGCGACGGCACCACCACCGAGCGGCACACCCCGACCCAGGTACCCGGGCTGACGAACGTCGTCGCGGTCGCGGGCGGCCAGTGGCACACCCTCGCCGTCACCGCGGACGGCCGCGTGTGGGCGTGGGGCGAGGGCCGCGGCGGCCAGCTCGGCGACGGCGCCGTGACCTCGAGGACGTCGCCCGTACGCCTCGCGGCCCCGACGGGCGTCGTGGGCGTGGCGGCCGGCGAGGAGAACTCCCTCGCCGTCACCGCCGGCGGCGCCGTCTGGGGCTGGGGCAAGAACCGCAATGGCGAGGTCGGCGACGGCACCACGGTCCAGCGCAACGCTCCCGTCGCCACGAGCGTGCTCACGACCGCCGTCTCGGTCGCCGCGAGGATCACGTCGTCGATGGCGCGGGCCGCCGACGGCAGCCTCTGGGCCTGGGGGGACAACACGTGGGGCCGCATCCCCGGTCCCAGCGGCGCGGCGTACGTCCCGACGCAGGTCACCGGGCTGCCCGCGGTGCAGGCGTTCGCGAACGGCTTCCAGCACACCCTCGCGGTCGACGCCGCCGGCGCGGTGTGGTCGTGGGGGCACAACGGCAACGGGCAGGTCGGGGCCGGGGAGCCCGACGAGACGTACGAGCCCCAGGCTCTCTGCGTCGCGCCGACGGCTGTCGCGGCCCCGCCGGACCCGCCGAGCGTCGAGTCGTGCTCGCCGTTCACGGCGATCTCCGCGGGGGCGTACTCCACGGCCGCCGTCGGCGCGGGCGGCGGTGTCTGGACGTGGGGCAGCAACACCGTCGGCCAGCTCGGCGACGGCACCCGCGTCGACCGGCACCGCCCGGCGCTCGTCGCGGGGCTCACGGGGATCACCGCGGTCGCGATGTCGGGCCTGCACGTCCTCGCGCTCGACGGCGACGGCGCCGTGTGGGCATGGGGGTCCAACGCGTACGGCCAGCTCGGCGACGGGACGCGCATCGACCGCGACCGCCCGTTCCGGGTCCCCGGGCTCCCCCGGATCACGGCGATCGCGACGGGGTACATGCACTCGCTCGCCCTCGGCCCCGGGGGCACCGTCTGGGCCTGGGGCATGAACAGCTCCGGGGAGGTCGGCGACGGCACCAACACGAGCCGCCGTACGCCGGTGCAGCTCGGCACGATCGCCGGAGTCACCGCGATCGCGGGCGGAGGGAACCGATCGGTCGCCCTCACCGGCTCCGGGCTGGTCTACGAGTGGGCGACACGAGCCCCGTCACGAACGTCCCCACGCGCGTCCTCGGCGTCAGCGGCGTCACGGCGATCGCGGCCGGGTTCGAGCACACCGCGGCCGTCACCTCGGCGGGCGTCGTGACGTGGGGCGAGAACACCTCGGGCCAGCTCGGCGACGGCACGACCGTCACCCGGTGGACGCCGGCGCTCGTGCCGGGCACCTCCGGCACCGTCTCCGTGGGCGCGGGCAACGCGCACACGCTCGCGGCCACCGTCGGCGGCCGGATCCGCGCCTGGGGCAGCAACGCCTCCGGCCAGCTCGGCGACGGCTCCGCCGCCTCGATGCGGATGTCCCCCGTCCTCCTCCCTGAGCCGAGGAACGTCACCGCCGTCACCGCCGCCTTCTTCCACAGCGTCGCGCTCGGCACCGACGGCGCGTACTGGGCCTGGGGCGCCAACCACGCCGGCCAGCTCGGTGACGGCACGACGACCGCGCGGCGCGCGCCGGTCGCGCCGTGCGGCACCGAGCCGGTGCCCGTACCCGCCGTGCCGTCCACCGACGCCGGCGTCGTCTCGACGTGCCGCCTCGTCCCCACCGCGAACGGCCTCACGGTGCTCGTCGCGGAGGCACACGCGTTCGACGGGGTGCCCGCGGTCGCGATGACCGTCGAGTGCACCGCGAGCGGGCCGCTGAACGAGCGCATCACCGTCCGCGCCAACTCCCTCGGCCCGGTCGTCACCGGCGTCAGCGGCCAGATCATGACGTCCGGCGTCTACACCGTCTGTTCCTGGGCGACCGCGACCTGGCTCGACGGCATCGAGCAGCGCACGGAGACCGAGCAGCAGCACTGCGCGCCCGGCTAACCCCGGGACACCCCAGAGGGACGGGAGAACGTACGTGAGGTCCAGCAGAGCATGGGCACGTCTCGCCGCGGGCTGCCTCGCGGCGGGGAGCCTCGTCGCCTCCACGCCCGCGCGGGCCGCGGAGCCGGGGTGCCTGACGTTCTCGACGGTGAGCGCGGGCGGCGTCTTCTCGATGGCCGTCGGCCCCGGCGGCACCGTCTGGGCCTGGGGCGACAACAGCGCGGGCCAGCTCGGCGACGGCACGACCGAGGAGCGGTACGTCCCCACGATGGTCAGGGGTCTCGCGGGGGTGTACTCCGTCTCCGGCGGCACGCGCCACGCGCTCGCTCTGACCGAGGCTCGTACCGTCTGGGCCTGGGGCGACAACGCCGACGGCCAGCTCGGCGACGGCACGAAGGTCTCGCGGTCGCGCCCTGTCGCGCTGGCCCTCACCGGCATCACGGAGCTCGCGGCCGGCGCGCGCCACTCCCTCGCGCTCGGCGCGGGAGGCGTGGTGTGGGCGTGGGGCGACAACTCCCAGGGCCAGCTCGGCGACGGCACGACGACCGACCGCCTCGAGCCGGTGCAGGTGCCCGGCCTCAGCGGCATCGTCGCGATCGCCGCGGGCGGCTCGCACTCGCTCGCGGTCGACGGCGACGGCGACGTCTGGGCCTGGGGCGAGGGCGGCGCGGGCCAGCTCGGCGACGGCGCCGCGACGATGCGCAGGTCCCCCGTCCGCGTGGCCGGCCTGACCGGCGTCCTCACCGTCGAGGCCGGCAACTCCCACTCGCTCGCCCTCCGCCAGAACGGCACCGTGTGGGGCTGGGGCTGGAACAACTACGGCGAGGTCGGCAACGGCACCCTCGTCCAGCAGAACACCCCCGCCGCGGTGGCCGGCCTCGGCAACGTCGCGTCCATCGACGCGGCTCTCGTCGGGTCGCTCGCCACCACGACCACCGGCGACGTCCACGCCTGGGGCAACAACGAGTACCGCCGCGTCACCAACACCGCGTACGGCGACCAGGTCACGACGCCCGTGCACATCGCCGAGCTCGACGGCATCGTCAAGACCGCCGGCGGCTACATCCACACGCTCGCCCTCGACTCGGCGGGCACCGTCTGGGCCTGGGGCGAGAACTGGCAGGGCCCTGTCGGCACCGGCAAGGACGACGTCGACACGTACTTCCCGGAGCCGCTCTGCGTACCCGCCACCGCGCTCGCCACCCCGCCGGACGCTCCGGCGGTCGAGTCGTGCTCGGCGTTCACGGCGGTCGCGGCCGGGGCGCAGCACTCCCTCGCGGTCGGCGCGGGCGGCGGCGTCTGGGCGTGGGGCGACAACGACCACGGCCAGCTCGGCGACGGCACGCACGTCGACCGGCACAGGCCGGCGCTCGTACCGGGGCTCACGCGAATCACGGCGGTCGCGACGTCGGCCCTCCACTCGCTCGCGCTCGACGCCGACGGCGCCGTGTGGGCGTGGGGCTACAACCTCTCGGGGCAGCTCGGCGACGGCACCCGCGTCGATCGGACCCGCCCGGTCAAGGTGGCGGGACTCCCCCGCGTCACGGCGATCGCGACCGGCATGTACCACTCGCTCGCGCTGGGGCCCGGCGGGTCGGTGTGGGCGTGGGGCGACAACGGCTTCGGGCAGCTCGGCGACGGCACCGGGGTCGGCCAGGTCACCCCGGTGCAGATCGGCACGCTGGCCGGCGTCACCGCCATCGCGTCGGCCGACAGCTACGCGGTCGCGGTCACGTCCACCGGAGCCGTGTGGCACTGGGGCTCGGCGCAGACGGTGACGTACGCCCCCGTCAGGGTCACGGGGGTCAGCGGCGCCACGGCGGTCGCGGCAGGCCCGCGGTGGGGGGTGGCCGTCACGCCGGCGGGCGTCGTGACGTGGGGCGAGAACGCCTTCGGCCAGCTCGGCGACGGCACCACGACCGACCGGTGGACCCCCGCGGTCGTCGGGGGCACGGCGGGCACGACGGGAGTCGCCACGGGCTACGCCCACGTGCTCGCGCTGCGTTCCGACGGGACCGTCAGGGCGTGGGGCCACAACAGCGCCGGAGCGCTCGGCAACGGCACCACGACGTCCTCGGCCACCTCGGTCACCGTGAGCGGGCTCAGTGGCGTCACCGCGCTCGACGGCGGCGGCGGGGGGCACAGCCTGGCGGTGGACGGCAACGGCGCGTACTGGGCGTGGGGCCTCAACGACGGCGGGCAGCTCGGCGACGGCGCCACGGCCAACCGGCTCACCCCGGTCGCGCCGTGCGGGTCCGGCGTCGCGCCCGTACCCCCGTCGGCCGTGCCGTCCGTCGGCAGCGGCGTGGTGTCGACGTGCCGGGTGGTCACCGCACCGACCGGCGTCGTCACGCTCGTCGCCGAGGCGCACGCCGCGGACCCGGCGCCCGCGGTCGCGACGACGGTCGACTGCCACGCGACCGGGCCGCTCGGCGAGCGGATCGTCGTCCGCGCCAACTCGCTCGGCCCCGTCGTCAGCGGTGTCAGCGGGCAGCTGGCGACCGTCGGCGCGTACACGATCTGCTCGTCGTCGTCTGCCACCTGGCTCGACGGCACCGCGCAGCGCACCGAGCACGAGCCCGAGCACTGCGCCCTCGGGTAGACGGGACAAGCATCGCGTCCCACCGGGGACGGCCGAGGCCGACGGCGCGCTCTCATGCGCAAGGTGCCCGTCGTCTGGACTCGCTGCCCGCTCTGCGCCGCCGTGTCGTAGAACGTAGGGACGGGGCCCCGCTCCCCTCCGGGCAGGGCCCCGTCCCCCGGGGCGCGCGCGGGCCCTCCCCCCGGACGGGACCCGCGCGCGCGTTCTCAGGCGGCCTTGCCGGGCCGCTTCGCCGGCGCCTTCCGCGGCTTCCCCGCCGCGGGCGCCTCCTCGACGCGCGGCGGCTTCGGAGCCGGGGCCTTCGGAGCCGGGGGAAGGCTGCCGCGCAGCGTGTTCATGACCGTCGCCGCGAGCCCGTCGACCGCACCGCCGCCGGTCACGAGGACCTCCGGCATGATGTCGATGTGGCCCTCGGCGATCGCGCCGGCCACCGCCACCAGCGCCGTCGGCAGCTCGCCGATCGCGTCGCGCTGCGCGTCGAAGCCGGCGGCCCTCGCCAGCCCCAGCGCCTCCTGCGCCTTCGCCTCCGCGAGACCGATCGCCTGGCGCCGGTCGGCCTCGGCCTGGCCGGTGAGCCGGACGTACGCCGCCTCGCCGCCCGCCGCCGCCTCGCGCGCCTGCGCCTGGTTCTTGCTGATCGCGACCGACACCTGGGCGCTGGCCAGCTCGGCCTGCATGTCGGCGGTGCCGCGCGCCTTCTCCATCTCGACGCGCGCCGTCTCCGCGCGCTGCTGCTCGGTGTACGTCGCGCGCTCCTGGTTGGCGATCTCCCTGCGGGTCAGCACCTCGACCAGCTCCTCGGGGAACACGACGTCCTGGATGTAGACGCCGCGCGTCTCGACGTCGTACGCCATCAGGTACTCGCGCACCGCCTCGAACGCCGAGCGCTGGACCTCCTGCCGCGTCTCGATGAAGCGCACCGCCTCGAGGTCCTGCAGCGTGTTGCGGAAGTGGTTGCCGACCGCCGACTGCAGCACCTCGTTGACGAGGTTGAGCATGGTGCCGACCATCGAGATGACCTTCGGCGCCTTGGTGTCGGAGACGTGGATCTGCACCTGCAGGTCGATGGTGAAGACGAAGCCCTCGCGGCTCTTGCCGACGATCGACTCGAGTCGCGTGTCGAGGTCGTGCGCCTCGCTGTTCGCGTTGGCCCAGTTCAGCGTGAGGATGAACGTCGGCACGATCTCGGCGGCGTAGACGCGCGGGTTGATGGCGTACTTGCCGGTCCGCAGCGGCTCCTGCCAGATGCCGCGGTGCCCTGGCCGCACGATCGAGCCGAACTTGAACTCCACCCCTGACGTGTCCAGCGTCGGCAGGCCGACGAAGCCCTTGATGACCGCGACCTCGCCCTGGTTGACGACGAGCATCGGCACCATCTCGACGCGGACGAGGAACGGGTTCAGCAGGTACGCGCCGTACAGCAGCGGGTCGTGCTGCAGGCCGATGCGGCCGCCGTTCTCGAGGAACGCCTGGAAGTCCTGGTAGTTGTTGTGGAGGTCGTTCTTCGAACCGAGGAGGACGTCGATGAGCTCGGCGTCGTTGGCGCCGCCCTCCTCCTCCATCTCGGCGATGTCGTCGAAGCCGCCGAGGCGCGAGGCGATGTCGCCCTTGTCGAGCGGCGAGCCCTCCAGCGTCGTGACGAGGCCGATGACGTCGGTGTCGCCGTGCGGGGCGATGACGAGGACCTCGAGGTCGTCGGCGCCGAGGCCGAACGACTCCGCGATGAGCCGCCCGTCGTGCGCCAGTGCGCCGAGCTCCGGTGCGACCGGCAGGCCGAACACCTCGCGTGAGGTGATGACGACGAACGCCACCGGGTGGATCGGGACGAGCGTGCCCGGAGGCAGCACGGGACGCTGCACGCCCTTCTGCCCGCCGCCGGTGAGGAACGCCGCGACGTCCGAGAAGTTGCCGAACTCAGGCCGGTAGTACGCGCTCTTGTTGCCGATGGGCAGCGGCTCGCCGACCTGGGCGAGCACGACGCCGACCTCGCCGGCGGGCACCTGCACCCAGGGGAAGCGGCTCACGCCGTAGATCGGCCACAGCTTGAAGCGCAGCCCCGGCATCAGCAGCGTGGCCTGGTAGCCGGCCTCGCCGCGCAGGGCGATCGGGTTGTCCTCCTCCAGCTTCTTCAGGCCCAGCCGCTTGTTGACGAGCCCGACCTGGGTCGGCCCGATGCGGTGGATCGACTTGAGCACCACGGCGAGCGTCAGCGCGACGAACACTCCGATGGTGACGACGAGCGGGTTCATGCCCTCTCTCTTTCCGCCCGGGCTCTCACCCGAGGGTCGGTTGCGTCTGGATAGGCCTATTCAGACGTCTTGGTCAGCGTATCGAGAGGTCTGGGTTCGCGCAACAAGACACACGGACGGGCACGCCGTACAGTTCCTTCATGGCCGCCCGCTTCCGTGTGCTCGACGACGGCTGGTACGCCTGGGTGGGCGACACGCCGGAGTCGACGACCGTCCGCGTGCGCTTCGCGGCGCGCGACGACGGCCGCCTGCGCGTGGACGGGCTCCAGGTCGACGGGCCGATCTCCGCCGAGGTGCTGCGCTCGATCCCGATCGGCCGCATCGAGGCCGCCGCCAACGCGCAGCTCGGCCACACCGCGGGCCCCCCGGGCCGTAAGCCCACCGCCGCGCGCATCCCGGACTCGCTGCGCAGCAACGCCGTCCGCGGCTACCCCGACGCGTTCTACGACTCCATCGCCGCGGCGTACCGCACGCTCGTCACGTCGAGCTCGCGCCCTGTGTCCGAGCTGGCAACCGCCAACAACGTGCCGATCACGACGGCGCAGCGCTGGGTCAAGGAGGCCCGCCGCCGCGGCCTGCTCTCCCCCGGGCACCCGGGCAAGGCGGGCTAGGCGGCGCGTACGATCCGGTCCTCCCTACGAGCCTGGAGCGCCCTCATGCGCAAGCTGTCCCTCAGCAAGGAAGTCCTCGCCGAGCTGTCCACCGCGGACATGGAGGTCGTCGTCGCCGGCGCGACGGGGCTCCTCTGCTTCACGCAGAACTGCATCACGACGCCGTACTCCGGCCTCGACTGCCTCAGCGACCGGGTCTGCAACTAGCGCGCCCTCCCGCTTTCCTCGAAGATCAGCACGCTCGAGACCGGCGGCTGACCTGCAAGGAACGCACGGGTCCGACCCGGCGGCGGGCACAATCGCCGTCATGGCGACAGCCGAGGACGTACGCCGCATCGCGCTCGCGCTGCCGCGCACGTCCGAACATCTCGTCCGCGACCGGGTGAAGTTCCGGATCGGCTCGATCGTCTACGCCGCCCTGTCCCGCGACGAGCAGGTCATGGGCTTCGCGTACCCGCGCGACGAGCGCGACGCCCTCGTCGCCTCGGACCCGGACAAGTTCCTGCCGCCGCTGCCCGCCGACGAGCGCTACCAGTGGGTCAGGGCGCGCCTCGCCGCGCTGGGCGACGACGAGCTGCGCGAGCTGGTCACCGACGCGTGGCGGATGTGCGTGCCCAAGAAGGTCGCGGCGGCGTACGACGCGTCGCCGATGACGCCGTGACCACCGTCGGCGTCGTGAGCCCGGGCGCGATGGGCTCCGCCCTGGGTCGGGGCTGGGCGGAGGCAGGCGCGCGGGTCGTCGCGACGCTGGCGGGGCGTTCCGAGCGGACCAGGGCGCTGGCGTACGGCCTCGAGCACCTGCCCTCCCTCGACGACGTCGTCGGCGCCTCGGACGTCGTCGTCAGCGTCGTCCCACCGGGCGAGGCGTACGCCGTCGCGGTCGCGGTCCGCGCGGCCGCCGACCGCACCGGCTCCCGGCCGCTCGTCGCCGACCTCAACGCCGTCTCCCCCGCGACCGTCGCGCGCGTCCGGGAGGCACTCGGGGACCTCGCGTTCGTGGACGGGTCGATCTCCGGCGGGCCGCCGGACACCGGCAGCACCCGCGTCTACCTCAGCGGCGAGCGGGCCGGCGAGATCGTGGCGCTCGGGCACCCGCGGCTCGACCCCGTCGTCGTGCCGGGTCCGCCCGGCGCCGCGAGCGCCGTGAAGATGAGCACCGCCAGCGTCTACAAGGGCCTCGCCGCGCTGCTGCTGCACGCCGTCGCGGCGGCAGAGCGCAACGGCGTCCGCGACCTCGTCGTCGAGGACCTGCGCAGGGAGTTCCCCGACCTCGTCGAGCGGCTCGGGCCGTTCCTCGGCGCATCGGCGGCCAAGGCGCACCGCTACGTCGGCGAGATGCGCGAGATCGCCGCCACGCAGGAGGCGGCGGGGCTGGGACCCGAGCTGTTCGAGGCCGTCGCGCTGGTGTGGGAGCGGGTGGCCGCGACCCCGCTCGGCGCGGAGACGCCCGAGGCGGCGAGGCATCTCAGCCTGGACGACGTCGTACGCCGCCTGCCCTGACCCGGCAGGTCACCGCGCCCGGCGCGTCGAAACGGACATTCAGTCCCTACCCCTCCCCGTCTGGAGCGTTCATGCGCCTCGTCCTCGCCGGCGTCTTCGCCGCCCTCGCCACCGCCGTCCCCGCGCAGGCCTCCGAGATCGCCGTCCCGGTCTCCGTGGAGTTCCAGGAGCCGGTCGTCTGCGTGACGTACCCCTGCTACCAGCCGACGCCCGTCGTCGTCTGCGTGTGGCCGGAGGACGCCGAGCGCCGTACCTGCACGCCGCGCTAGTGCCATGAGCCGTCGCCGCGCCGTCGTCACCGCCCTGGGTCTCCTCGGGGCGGTGACGGCCGCGCCGCCGACGCAGGCGCTGAACCGTCCCGCACCGGTCAAGGCGCACGTCGTCGTCGCGACGCTCGACACCGGCGGCAACCCGTTCCACCCGACCTGGCGCCGCGCCGAGCGACGCCACCCGTCGGCGTTCATCCCCGGCTACCCGCGGAGCGCGCGGGCGGTCTCGCTGCGGTTCGGGACGTCGTTCGAGAAGGACGTCGCGGCCTCCGAGAAGGCGCTGGAGCGCTTCGGCGACAACCTGACGTACGTCCCCGGCACCAACATCATCGGCGCCATCGCGCACCCCACCGACAAGGTGCCCGTGTTCGACCCGGCGGGCAGCACCAACTCGCACGGGTCGGCGGCGTCGAGCCAGATCGCCGGGGCCGGGCTCGGCTTCTCCCCCGACGCGTACGTCGTCATCGTCGACCGCACCGCCGACGGCGGCAGCGAGGTCTACCGGTCCAACGCCGACCTGCTCCGCTGGGCCGCCGACCAGCCGTGGATCGACGTCATCCACACCAACATCCAGAACCCCGCGCCCGCGGCCGGGCCGACGACGCCGCAGTTCCCCGGCTACCCCGAGGCCGTGGCGTACGCCCTCTCCAAGGGCAAGGTCGTCGTCTCCGCCGGCGGCAACTTCTACGGCGAGCCGACCGAGACCAGCCCGCACGCGGGCCCGCCCGGCGTGCTCGTGGCCGGCGCCAACGACAACTGCGGCTACACGACGTTCTCCAACCCCGACCCGCACGTCGTCTCCGACGGCATGGGCACCCCGTCCGCGGTGTCGACGGGGTACGGCACGGGGTCGTTCTCCGGCACGTCCAGCGCGTCGCCGCGGATCAGCGGGTACGTCGCCGAGCTGCTGCTGCGCGTCCGCCGCGCGGTGTCGTACACCGGGAGCGTCAGCGGCGGCGCGCTCGTCACCGTGCCGTCCTCCAAGCGCCCGAAGAGCGGGCCGCTCGCGGACGGCAAGCTGACGTCCGCCGAGGTGCACGAGGTCGTCCGCAAGACAGCCGACCCGATGTCGCACGCGTCGAAGTTCGACGGCACCGGCGGCGCCGACTGCGTCCCGCAGGCCGCCGCGGGCCCGTACGCCAAGATGGGCTACGGCGAGGTCAGCGAGCACACACTCGGCGCCGCCGTGGACGTCGTGCTCGGCCGCAAGCCGCTGCCCGCGCGGCCCCAGGAGGAACCGTTCTACGCCGCCTCGGAGGCCCTGCGCGCTCAAGTATGGTCGTAGCCCCTACCCCCGTAAGGAGATCACCTGCCATGCGCATGACCCGCGTCCTGGCCGCGGCGGCGCTCGCCGTCGGTGCCCTGAGCTCGTTCGCCCCCGCGTCGGCGCACAACGACTGCGAGGAGCACCCGCACCACTGCTACGAGTGCGTCATGTACCCCTGCTACCCCGAGGACTGGCCGCCGTTCCTCATCGACAGGGTCACGGACCTGCTGCCCGAGGGCTGACCCCCGCGGGTGCACCGAGGGGCGTGTGTGGCATACTCCACCGTCGTACGACACGCCCCTCGGGATGCACCGCGCCGGGGGGTCGTTGTACGAGAGCGGGGCCCCCGGGTCTCGGGCTGGCGGAGTGGCCGAGTGGCTTAGGCAAGGGCCTGCAAAGCCCTGTACGCGAGTTCGATTCTCGCCTCCGCCTCGGGCGATTAGCTCAGCGGGAGAGCGCTACCTTGACACGGTAGAGGCCAGTGGTTCGACACCACTATCGCCCACTCCTATGAACGACGACGACGCGCGGCCCGAGCTGGCCGACGTCGTCGCCCGGCAGGCCGGGCTCCTCGACTCTGCGCGGCCCGAGGCGGTCGCCAAGCGGCACGCTGCCGGGCGCCGGACCGCCCGCGAGAACCTCGCCGACCTGCTCGACGATGGCTCCTTCGTCGAGTACGGCGGCCTCGCGGTGGCGGCGCAGCGGGGGCGGCGTTCGCTGTCCGAGCTGGCCGCCGCGACGCCCGCTGACGGCGTCGTGGTCGGGCTCGGCCGCGTGGCCGGGGTGCGGGCGGCCGTGCTGTCGTACGACTACACGGTCCTCGCCGGGACGCAGGGCCTCACCGGCCACGCCAAGACCGACCGGCTCTTCGACGTGGCGGGGCGGGAGTCGCTGCCTGTGGTGCTCTTCGCGGAGGGCGGTGGCGGGAGGCCCGGCGACACCGACTCGCTCACCGTGGCGGCGCTGGAGCTGATGACGTTCGCGGCGTTCGCGCGGCTGCGCGGGCCGCGGATCGGCGTCGCGGCGGGGTACTGCTTCGCCGGCAACGCCGCCCTGCTCGGCATGTGCGACGTCACGATCGGCGTCGCCGGCGCGAGCATCGGCATGGGCGGTCCCGCGATGGTCGAGGGCGCGGGCATGGGCGCGGTGCCGCCCGGCGAGATCGGGCCGCCGCCCGTGCACCTGGCCTCCGGCGTGATCGACGTGGAGGCGGCCGACGACGCTGCCTCCGTGTCCGTGGCGAAGGCGGTCCTCGGCTACCTCACGGGTGCCTCCGGTGACGGCGGGTGCGGCGACCAGGCGGTGCTGCGTACGGCGCTGCCGGAGTCGCGGCGGCGGGCGTACGACGTCCGCCCCGTGCTCGCCGCGTTGTTCGACACCGGGTCGGTGCTGGAGCTGCGGGCGCGGCACGGGAAGGCGATGGTGACGGCGTTCGCGCGGCTGGCCGGGCGGCCCGTCGGCGTGCTCGCCAACAACCCCCTCCACGGCGCCGGCGCGATCGACGCCGTGGGCGCGGCGAAGGCGGCGCGGTTCCTGCGGCTCTGCGACCGGTTCGGGCTGCCGGTCGTCAGCCTCGTCGACACGCCGGGGATCCTCGTCGGGCCTGCCGCCGAGCAGGCGGGGCTCGTCCGCGCCGTGGGCGACCTCTTCAACGCCGCCGCTTCGTTGTCGGCTCCCCTCGTGACCGTCGTGCTGCGGAAGGCGTACGGCCTCGGGGCGATGGCGATGTCCGGCGGGTCGTTCCACGCGTCGCGGCTCACGATCGCGTGGCCCGGCGGCGAGATCGGCGCGATGGGGCTCGAGGGCGCGGTGCGGCTGGCGTTCCGCAAGGAGCTGGCCGCGATCGAGTCGGACGACGAGCGCCGCGAGCGCGAGGAGCAGCTGGTGGCGCTGGCGTACGCGCACGGCAAGGCGCTGTCGGCGGCGGCGTCGTTCGAGCTCGACGACGTCGTCGACCCCGCGGACACGCGAGACCGGCTGGCGGCCGCGCTCTTCTGAGGCGGCGTGCCGCCCTTCGGGGTGCGTTTTGCGCTTTTTCCCCGCACGGGGTGCAACCCGGTTGCGCAGAGGTCGGGGCTAGCGGGGGGCGCGGACCGCCGCGGCGGCGTCGACGATGCCGTAGCCGTACGACGGCGTCCACGCGCCGGTCCCCACGCCCGGCGTGCGCGCCGTGGCCGTCAGCACGGACACCGTGGCCACCGCGGAACGCCCCTGCGCGCGCAGCAGCGCCGCCACCGCGGCGACGTGCGGCGACGACAGCGACGTGCCGTACAGCAGCCGGTAGCCACCCTCACCGGGGCAGCGGCCGTTGCCGGTGTTGCCGCGCGGCCAGAGCGACAGCACGCGCTCCGCGCAGTCCGGCGCCGGCACGAGGCCGGCGACCTGCGACGGCAGCCCCTGGCCGCCGGGCGCGGCGACGGAGCGGAGGTTCTCCTTGCCGCCCATCGAGGAGTACGCCGCGGGCAGCTCGTTGCGCTCGGTCGCGGTGACGCAGAGCGCCTCGGGGAGCGCCGCGGGCTCGATGCAGAGCGGCTCCGTGCGGTTGCCCGCCGCCGCGACGACGACGACCCCGCGCGACGCGGCGTACCGCACCGCCGACCGGACGCTCTCGACGGCGAGCGCGAGGGAGATGTTGATGACGTGCGCGCCGTGGTCGGCCGCCCAGCGGATGCCGCGCGCGACGTCCTCGGGGTCGAGCCGCAGGCCGTCGCCGATCTTGACCGGCATGACCTTCGCCAACGGCGCGACGCCCGCGATGCCGACGCCGTTGCCGCGCCCGGCCACGATGACGCCCGCGACGGAGGTGCCGTGCCCGAACGCCTCGTACCGCCGCGAGGCAGGCCCTGACCGCCAGTCGCCGTTGCCGCAGCCCCTCGCCCCGCACTCGACGAACGTGATCCCCTTGACCAGCCGCCCGCGCAGGTCGGGGTGGCCGAGGTCGACGCCGGTGTCGACCACCGCGACCACGACGCCCTTGCCCTGCGACACCGACCACGCCGACGGCGCGCGGAGCTGGGTCAGCGAGTACTGCTGCGGCATCATCGGGTCGCCCCCGGCGCCGGACGCCGGCGCGCCCGCCAGCCAGGGCAGGCAGGCGAGCGCGGCGACGGTACGGCGGAGGCGCACGGCGGCTACGGAGCCGTGGGCGGCTTGGTGAGCCCCTGGCAGCCCGCGTAGTACGCGTTGCGCGACGGCGTGGCCGGGTCGGGCGTCGGGACCGGGGTCTTGCCGGGGTCCTGGTACGCACCGCCCTCCCAGGCGCCCCAGATGTGCTGGCGGCACCACGAGTCCACGATGAACCACGGCTTGTCGCCGGCCGGGCGCTTCGGCGCGGCCTTCGCGCCGCGGAGGACGTCCCAGAAGCGGCCGTTGAACTCCGCCAGCCACTTCTTGTCGCCGTCGAGGCGGGCGCGGTACGTGCCGTACCCCTCGGAGAGGTACCGCTCGTCGGCGACCGGCGGGGTCGTCACGAACGGCACCGGCGCGCCGCCCACGGGCGCGGGGACCGGCACCAGGCCGAGGACGCTGCCGGGCACCTTGCGGCGGCCGGCGTAGCCGCCGGGGGTCGGGGTCGCGCCCTCGAACAGCCGCTTCTGCAGCTCGGCGCGGGTGAGGCGGCCGTCGGCGAGCTCGCACGACTTCCGCGCCGCGCCGCAGCGGTATCGGCCGCCGGTGGCGACGACGCCGCCCTTCTGGATGCGCGAGGGCCCGGACAGCGCCTGACGGGCCAGCCAGAGCGCGCGGCCGTACGTCCCCGCGATGGTCGGCGTGGCGTTGGACGTGCCGCTGAAGTCGCCCTTGCCTGTGACGGTCGCGCCGCCGTACGCCGACGGGTACATCGAGCCGATGCCCGCGATGTCGGCGGGCTTGCCGGCGCCGGAGTAGTCGACGTTCGCCGGGTCGGTCGCGCCGACGGTGACGATCCAGTCGGGGCCCTCCTGTGAGGACATCAGCGTGCCGTTGGGCGTGACGAAGTCGTTGGCGACGCCGTTGCCCGCGGAGAAGAAGATCGTCTGGCCGCGCTGGGTGGCCTGGCGCTGGAGGTTGGTGTTGGAGCCGGCGTAGACGCGGTCACGGACGACGACGCCGGTCGACATGCCGTACGAGTTGCTGATCGCGTCGATCCAGGGCTGCTTCTCGGCCCACTCGATCGCGGCCTCGTAGTCGGGCGCGGCGCTCGCCTGGATGAACACCAGCAGGCACTCGGGGCAGGCGCCATAGATGTTGCCGACGGAGACGCTGGCGGTGCCCTGGCCGTGCTCGCCGACGCCGGCGCCGTAGACCGGCGGGGCGCTGCTGCCGAACGTCATCGCGCCGATGACCTTGGTGCCGGGGATCCAGTAGAGCGACGGGTCGGTCTTGGTCGAACGCTCGATGTCGGTCCAGGCGTCCTCGTCACGGTCGAACAGCTTCTTCTGGTCGGCCTTCGGGTTGCGGGCGTCGAGGTGCAGGTCGAGCGAGTCGTACGTCGCGAACGACTTCGGGCTCGGGAAGCCGCGCAGCCACGTGTGCGGCGCCTTGGTGAGCGGCAGGTCGTCCTTCCTCGTCGCGGTCTTCGCCTGCGGCATCTTCGACGCGAGGAAGTCCCAGTGGTACGGCGAGATACCGGAGTCGATGACCGCGATGACGACGGCGTCGTCGCCAGGGCGGACCGAACCGGCGTTCGCCGTGACGGCGGACAGGCCCGAGGCCACGAGCAGCCCGGACAGCGCGTAGCGGAGCAGACGAGAGGTTCGCATGCCGATCTCGTTCGGCGCGGAGGCCTTCCGGTCCTGCCGTACGGGGCCTCGAGACCAGGCCGGGTGAACTTTCTCCGGCGTTTCCGGGACGCTCCCGACACCCGCGCCGCACACTTCCCGAGCGCGCTCCACCGAACGGCTCAGGGGGACGGCGCCCTTATGGGTGTTTCGCCACGATTCGTACCCGTCGATGCTCCGGCATCCGACTCCCAGGGGACTCCTCGATGACGGCAAGGAACTGCGTACGCTCCCTCGCCCTGCTCGGCAGCGTCGCGCTGCTCGCGGGCCCGCTCGCGTCCGGCGCGGACGCCGCGCCGAAGCGCAAGCCGCCGGCGCCGGTCATCACGGCCAAGCCGCCGTCGCCGACGAACGTGCGGACCGCGACGTTCTCGTTCGCGAGCACGCAGGCGGGCGTGACGTACGAGTGCTCGCTGGACGGGTCGGCGTTCGCCGCCTGCACGAGCCCGAGGACGTACGCGGGCCCGCTGAGCGCCGGCACGCACCAGTTCAAGGTGCGCGCCCTCGCCGCGGGCGTCGCCAGCACCGCGACGAACGCCTCCTGGGTCGTCGACCTCACGCCGCCGGCCGCGCCCTCGCTGTCGGGCGTGCCGTCGCCGAGCCCGACGAGCGCGACGACGGCCTCGCTGACGTTCACGACGACGGAGACGGCGGCGACGTTCGTCTGCTCCGTGGACGGCGCGGCGCTGGCGTTCTGCACGTCGCCGAAGGCCCTCTCGGGCCTCGCGGACGGCACGCACACGTTCGCCGTCGCGGTGCGCGACCAGGCGGGCAACGTCGGCGCCACCGCCAACGGCGCGTGGACGGTCGACACGACCCCGCCGCCCGCGCCCGTCATCACGACCGGCCCCGCGGACGTGACCAACCAGACGGCGGCGGCGTTCAGCGTCTCCAGCCCGGACTCGTCCGCGACGCTGCTCTGCTCGCTCGACGGCGCGGCGATGGCCGCCTGCCCGGAGCCGATCACGTACGCCGCCCTCGGCGCGGGCATGCACAGTTTCGACGTGACGGCCGCCGACGCGCTCGGCAACGCCGCGACGCCCGCGCACTACGCGTGGGAGGTCGACCTGACCGCGCCGACGCCGCCGCAGATCGTCACCGGCCCGGACGCGCGCACCAAGGCGACCGTCGGGAGCTTCACGGTCAACGGCTTCGACGCCGTGTCGCTGCTCTGCTCCCTGGACGGCGCCGACTACGCGGCCTGCACGTCGCCGTACGACACGCCCACCCTCGCCGACGGCGACCACACGCTGCTCGTCAAGGGCGTCGACGCGGCCACCAACGAGAGCGGCGCCACGCCGTGGCACTGGACCGTCGACAACGCGCCGCCGCCGGCCGCCGTCGTCACCGGCCCGGCCGCGCTGACCAACGCCACGTCGGCGACGTTCACCATCACCGACACCGAGCAGCTGGTCACCTTCACCTGCGCGCTCGACGGCGCGCTCGCGACGCCGTGCCAGAGCGGCGTGACGTACTCCTCGCTGGCCGACGGCGCGCACAGCCTCGTCGTCACCGCGTCGGACTCCCTCGGCAACTCGGTCGCCTCGGCGCCGTACGCCTGGACCGTCGACACCGTCGCGCCCACGGGCTCGGCGATCTTCCCGACGTCGATCACGGCACCGGTCGCGGTGACGTTCTCCGAGGCGGTGCAGGGCGTCAGCGCGTCGTCGCTCGCGCTGCGTGTCTCGGGCTCGACCGCGAACGTCGCGTCCTCGCTGGCCTGCACCTCGGCTGCCGCGACGGTCGTGTCCTGCGCCACCGGCGCGGTGAAGAACGTCGTCCTCCGCCCGTCGACGGCGCTGGTGCCCGGCGAGCGGTACACCGTGGTCGCCAACCCGGCCGGCGCGGCGACCATCGCCGACGCCGCGGGCAACGCGCTCGCCGCGAAGTCCTCGCCGTTCCGCGCGGCGACCTCGCTGCAGGAGAACACGCCCGCCGCCAGGTACGCCTGGCGGGTCGTGAGCTCCGCGTCGGCGTACGGCGGCTCGTACCGCACCGAGCACCTCGCGGGCGCGGCGGTGTCGTACCCCTTCGTCGGCACGTCGGTCACGTGGTACACGGTGCGCGGGCGGTCCCAGGGCGTCGCCGACGTGTACGTGGACGGCGTGAAGAAGGCGACCGTCAACAACTACGCGTCGGCGACGTCGTACAAGGTGGCCAGGTCGGTCACCGGTCTCGCCAACACGAAGCACGTGCTCAAGGTCGTCGTGCGCGGGGCGAAGGGATCGGCGTCGGGCACGGGGACGTACGTCGTCGTCGACGCGGTCAAGGTCGGCACCACGCTGACGTCGTCGCCGACCCTCGCGCAGGCGTGGCGGCGGATGGGCGTCACCGCGGCGTCCGGCGGCGCACTGGCTGTCGCCGACCTCGCCGGGCAGGAGGTGTCGATGGTGTTCCGCGGCACGTCCGTCGCCTGGTACACCTCGACCGGGCGCAACCGCGGCATCGCCAAGGTGTACGTGGACGGCGTGTTGAAGGCGACGGTCGACAACTACGCGGCGGCGACGGCGTACAACGTCCGCAGGCTCGTCTCCGGTCTCTCCGACGCGCGGCACACGCTGCGCATCGTCGTGACGGGCACGCACCGCGCGGCGGCGACCGGCAACCTCGTCGCCATCGACCGCTTCGCCATCACGTAGCGCTCGTCGCGCTGGCCCGAGGTCCCGCCAGGTCGCCCGGCTCGCGTCCCGGACAAGCCTCGCTCTGTGATCTTGGCGACGTCTGTGTCGCCCGGACAGCACGAACGTCGCCAAGATCACGAGCTGCGGTGGCTGGCCCGGTTCGGTGATCTTGGCAATGTTCGGGTCAGCCGGCGGACCGCGACATTGCCAAGATCACGAACGAGCCCAGCCCGCGCGGACAACACGAAGGGCCGCTCCCCACCTGCGGGAGCGGCCCTTCGTACGAGCTACGGACTACATCAGGACGGCGATCGCGGGGTCCTGGTACTCCTTGTCCGCGAACGACACCGCGAACTTGCCGTTGGGCAGGATCGCGATCGTCGTGAAGTCGACGCGGGTGCTCGCGCCCGAGATCAGCGACGCGGCGTCGAGGCCGACGGTGGACTTCAGGTTGCCGGCGCCGACGTAGTAGATCTTCTCGAGCTTCGGCGTCGTGGAGCGGATGTTCAGCTTGAGGACGACGTCCTGGAACGTCCCGTCGTCCTTCTTGGCGTGGGTGGCGATGTAGCCGACGCCGAGCTTGCCGTTGAACTTCGCGTCCCACGTCTCCGCGACCATGTCGTTGGGGAGGACGAACGTCGCCTTGGTCCACTTGCGGCCGCCGTCGCGGGTGACGCGGTAGCTGAACTCGCCCGCGTCGTGCTGGACCTCGTGCACCCAGCCGCGCGAGTCGGTGAAGATCGGGCCGTCGAGGTCCTGCTCGTTCGGGAGGCCGAAGCAGGCCCACGTGCCGTCGCTCTGCAGCGTCTGCGTCTCGCAGCCCTGCGCCTGGTCGAACGACAGGATGCCCTTCGCCAGCGTGCCGAGGCCGGTCTGCGCCTGGGCCTGCATGTAGTCGAGGTCCGGGTCGGGCGTGGTCGGGAGGTACTTGCTGACGGCGCCGTTGCGGACGGCGTCGAGGTCACGCTGGGTCGGCGTGAAGTAGTTGAGGCCGTCGGTGCTCATGAGCACGACGTGGCGGTTGAAGTTGGACACGACCATGCTCACCCACGGCACCGTCTGGCCCGCGATGGTGAACGGCCCCTTCGCGACGGCGATCCACTCGCGGTCGTAGAACGGCTCGTGGAGCGGCGCCTCCATGTAGTACCACTTCTTGTCCTTCGCGCTGTACAGGAAGGACTGGAGGCGGTCACCGCTGTAGGGGTCCCAGCCGATGCCGAGGATGTCGCCGTCGGGCGACTGCACGAGCGTGCCCTCGCCGCCGCCGACCTTGCGCGGGCCCGGGTTGGGGATGCGCTGCGTGCTCGGCGTGAGCGGCGCGACCTCGGTCCACGACTTGCCCGCGTCCTTCGAGAACAGGGGGTACGTCCCGCCGAACTCGACGAGCTGGCCCGTCCGGGTCGCCATGACGAGGACCTCGCAGCAGTTGCCGCCGGCCGTCGTCACGCGCCACTTCTGGGTGCCGATGGTCTTGCCCTTGGCGTTGACCACCTTGTACGTCTCGGTGACGGGCTTGTCGGGCACCTTCGTGCTCGTCGTGGGAAGCGCGTTCGGCGGCGCGGACAGGGCTGTCAGCGCGAGGCCGGCCAGCCCGGCCAGGGCGAGGCCGATCATCGGCGTCTTGCGTGCGCGCACGGGGTTCCTCCGCGGGACGTGAGTGGGACGTGCCTTCCTTCGCCCTAACGCGCCCCGGGTCCTGCCGTGACGCGGCGACAGGCAAAACGGGACAAGTCGTACTTCCGCCCGCGCAAGCGAGGCTCGCGACGGATACTCGGCGGGTGCCCCGCGCTACCCAGAGCAACTCCGGCCGTCTCGCCGGTCTGCTCCTCATGGCCTCCGGGGCGTTCACCGTCGTCAACAACTACCTGCCCGGCAGCGAGCTGCTCGACATCGCGCTGCTGAACGGCCTGGGCCTTTTCGCGATCGCGCTGGGCGCCGTGGCGTACCGGCTGCTGCCCTGGGAGCGCTGGCACCCGCGGGCGTCGCTGAGCCTGGGGCTGATCGCGTTCCTCATGATCTCGGTGTCGAACCGCTACGGCGGCGTGTCGGCGTACTCGTACGCCGTCTACTTCGTCGTGATCTTCGTCTGGGTCGGCATCGCGCACCCGCCGCGGACGTCGTGGCTCATGGCGCCGTTCGCGGCGGCGAGCTACCTGCTGCCGTTCCTCGTCGCGCCGGAGACCGCGGGGATCAACGCCGCCTCCTCCGTCACCGTCGCCGTGCCCGTCTGCGTGCTCGTCGGCGAGACGATCGCCCGCGTCGTACGGCGGCAGGCCCAGGCGCAGGAGGCGCTCGCCGAGCGGGCCCACCGGGTCGAACGCCTCGCCGCGCTCGTCGGCGAGCTCAACGCCGACCTCGACCTCGACGGCGTGCTCGCCCGGATCTGCCACGCCGCCCGCGAGATCGTCGACGCGAACGCCGCCGGCTTCGTCACCGCCGTCGGCGACACGGCCCGGCTGATCGCCGTCGAGAACGTCCCCGACGACCTCGTCGGCCTGAGCTGGCCGCTCGCCGGCTCGTCGATGGGCGACGTGCTGCGCACCCGCGAGCCGCTCGTCATCGAGGACATGGAGCAGTACCCGTTCCTCATGGACCGCCTCCAGCGCGAGGTGCCCGGCCTGCACACGCTGCTCGTCATCCCGAGCGTCGGGCGCGGGACGGTGCGCGGGGCGCTGTACGTGCTCTTCGCCGAGCCCGGCAGGCGCCTCACCGCCGACGAGATCGACCTCGCGACGCTGCTCGCCGGCCACGTCGGCGCCGCGCTCGCCAACGCCGCCACCCACGCCGAGGTCGTCCGCGCCCGCGACCACGAGCAGGCGATCATCGACGGGATGGCCGACGGCATGGCCGTCGTCGGCGGCGACGGCCTCGTCCGCGGCTGGAACGCCGCCGCCGCCGAGCTGACCGGCCTCGCCGCGGCCCAGGTCGTGGGCGGCCCGCTGCCGTTCCCGATCGGCCCGCCGCGCGTACCCACCGACCACCACCTGCCCGACGGGCGGTGGATCGAGCTGCTCGCCTCCCCCATCGACGCCGAGGGCGAGACCGTCGTCGGCTTCCGCGACGTCAGCAAGGCGAAGGCGCTGGACGAGGCGAAGGACCTGTTCCTCGCGACGACCAGCCATGAGCTCCGTACGCCGATCACCGTCATCAAGGGGTACATCGCGATCCTCCAGCGCAGCTGGCAGCGCCTCTCCGAGACCGAGCGCACCGACGCGCTCGCCGCCGTCGCGGACCGTACGGACTCGCTCGTCGCGCTCGTCGACCACCTGCTGCTCGGCGCGCGGGCCGGCGCGGCGAAGTACTCGCTGGAGGCGGTGCCGTTCGACATCGAGCCCGTGGTCCGCGCGGCGGCCGAGGGCTTCGGCAACGTCAGCGACCTGCACCGCATCGTGGTGGACGTACCCGACGAGCTGCCGTTCGTCCTCGGCGACCCCGGCTCCGTCGACCCCGTCGTCGGGCAGCTTGTCGAGAACGCCATCAAGTACAGCCCCGGCGGCGGCGAGATCCGCGTCCTCGTCCGTGGCGGCGACGGCTACGCCGCCGTCGAGGTGCTCGACCGCGGCATCGGCATCCCCGCGGGCAGCGAGGAACAGCTGTTCACGCGCTTCTACCAGGTGGGCAACGGCGACCGGCGCGAGTACGCCGGCATGGGCCTCGGGCTGCACATCGTCCGCCAGCTCGTCGAGGCGCAGGGCGGCACCGTGCACGCCCGCAACCGCGAGGACGGCGGCGCGCGGATCGGCTTCACGCTGCCGTACGCACCCGCCGTCCCGTCGGCGCGCGTCGGCGGACGCACCACCTCGGCGGGGAAGGCCTGAGGTAGCGTCGAGGTCTCCCCTACGAACGGAGCCCCTCATGACGCGGATCCTCGCCGCCGCCGCCCTCGTCGCGTTCGCCGCCCTCGGTGGGTCGCCCGCCAGCGCGTGCGAGTACTCGGCCAACGGCATCAACGTCTGCCTGTCGGCCCAGGAGTGCTCGGGCTTCCTGTCGGTCTGCCCGATGGCCCACCCCGACGACTGCCACAGCAACGTCGACGTCTGCCTCGACTTCGTCGGCCCCACCCGCTAGCCGGCCCCGGCCCCGGTCCGGGCCCGGACCGGAAGCTACTGGTGAGTAGCGGCTCGCGCCGAGCACGAAGTGGTGAGTCCCGACGTCGCTACTCACCAGTAACCGCGGGCGGCGTGCTCCGGGGGCTCAGGATGCGGCGGTGGCGGTGGCCAGCGGCGCCACCGCCAGCGCCGGCGGCGGCGCGGGGCTGACCCAGGTCACGTCGCCGGTGCGGATCGGCAGCGGCTCGCCGCCGTCGTGCGGCGTCACGAAACAGAAGAAGCGCTCGCCCTGGACGGGGTGCCGCGGCCACGCGACGCGGTGCCAGACGCCCGGGCGCAGGCCGCACGGCGTCCCGCCGGGGAACTGCAGGAGCAGCCCCCGCGCAGCGTCGAGCGCGTACCGCGACCGCGACGTCGTGAAGACGACCACGTCGCCGAGTCTAGGTACGACAGCCTCGCACCGGAACCCCTCGCCTACTGGTGAGTACGTTCGCGGGCGCGCACCGACCGGTGGAGGTGTTCGCACATACCCACCAGTCGGCGCTGCGCGAGGGCGACCGCCGGCCCGGTGCGCCGTTACGACGTCTTGCGCGCCTTGGCGGGCTTCTCGGCCTCGGCCGGCTGCTCGGCGGCCGCGGGCGTCGCCTCGGTCGTGGCGCCCGGCGCCGCGGCCTTGGTCAGCCCCATCGACGCGCGGATGGCCTCGAGGCGCTGCGCGCCCTCCATGTCCATCGCGGACGCCTGGACCTCCATCATGCGAGCCTCGACGGAGCCCTGCGCGAGCTCGGTGGCGCCCATCGCGCGGGCGTAGCGGCCCTCGATCTTCTCCCGGACCTCGTCGAGCGAGGGAACGTTGCCGGGGACGGCGAGGGCGGACACCGACTGGAGCGCCTCGTTGACCCGCTCGGCCATCTTCGCCTGGTCGAGCTGGTTGAGGAGGCGGGTGCGCTCGGCGAGCTTCTGCTGGAGGGCGTGGGCGTTCTGCGCGACGGCGGCCTTGGCGGCCTCGGACGCCTTGAGCGCCTGGTCGTGCAGCGCCTTGAGGTCCTCCATCGCCTTCTCGGCGGAGACGAGCTGCGTCGCGAACGACTGCGCCGCAGTCTCGTACTCGGCCGCCTTCTTCTCGTCGCCGGCCGCGCGGGCCTGCTCGGCGAGCACCAGCGCCTGCCGTGCCGACGCCTGCATGCGCTCGACCTCGTCCATCTGCTTGTCGAGCTTCATCTCGAGCTGGTGGCGGTTGCCGAGGACGGCCGCCGCCTGCTCCGAGAGCATCTGGTGCTGGCGCTTGGCCTCCGTGATGGCCTGCTCGATCTGGATCTTGGGGTCCGCGCGCTCGTCGAGCTTCCCCGACAGCGCGGCGACGAAGTACGCCCAGCCCCGCCTGATGACATCGAACACGTACGTCTCCTCGGGTTACTCGCCGCCCGCGCGCCTGCGGACGCGGGTGGTGTCGGTTGTCGGCACCGTATCCGGTGCCGGTGAAGGAAGTGGAGCCAGTCCCTGCATGGCCCGTGTCGAGACCGACTCGGCCTCGACCAGGCCGGCACGCAGCCCTTCGAGCTCGTGCGCGAGCTCCTCGACCTGCGTGACGCCGTCGGTGGCGACCGACGTCGTCTCGGCGAGCGCGACGACCTCCGCGAGCCTGGCCACGAGGCCCTCGATGGCGAGGGTGCCGGACTCGAGCCTGGCGAGCAGCATGCGGAGGGTGCCCTCGAGGCGGGCGTACGTGTCCAGCTGCGTCTGCACGGCGTTGAGCGAACGCTCCCGCTCCGCCAGCACCATCGGGTCCTCGCCCGGCCTGGAGGAGTTGAGGATCCGGTCGCGCTCCCAGGCGATGTTCTTCGGGTCGAGCCTGGCCATGGCCGAACGGATCGCCGACGCCTGCCCCGCGAGCCGCTGGAGTGCGTAGAGCGAGCCCGCGGTCTCGTCGCCGAACGTCTGCACCCTCTCCGCGATCGGCCCGTCGTGCGCCGAGTCCGCGATGTCGTCGAACACCTGCTGCGCCTTGCCCGCGCGCGCCAGCCAGGCGGCCTCGGGCGTACGGGTCAGGACGGGCAGCCGCCTGTCCTTGACCATCGCCCGCCGCTTCTCGCTCTTGAAGAACGCGCCCGTCAGCACCTTGGTGGCCGCGACCGCCAGCCCGATGCCCAGCGCCACGGGCGGAAGGAACACGCCCGTCGCCAGGGCGGCGCCACCGGCCAAGGCGCCGACCACGTAGGTCCACGGGTCCCTGACCTCGTCCTGGACGGCCATGTCAGAAGTTGGAGATCACGTTCGTGAAGACCTTGTCGATGGAGGCGGGGTCGGAGGCGTCGTACGCCGCCCCGCGGGACGCCTCGGCGATGCGCCTGAGCGTCGGCAGGTCGGCGTCGTCGCCGTACCCGATGGTGAACACCCGAACCGCCACCGACTCGTCCTCCGACCGCAGGTCCTCGAGCAGCCGGTCGAGGTTGGTGTCGGGCGGGTACTCGTTCTTGCCGTCGGTGAGGAAGACGACGGCGTTGATGCGCTGCGGGTCGAAGGAGTCCCTGACGTGCTGCACCGACGCACGCGTGGTGGCGTAGAGGGCGGTGCCGCCGTTGGGCACGAGGCCCTGGATGCGCTCGGTCAACGTCCTGATGTTGTCCTTCACGCGGCCGATGGGGACGAGCTCCTGGTACGGCGCAGGCCTCCCCTGGACGTTCGAGGAGAACGTCCAGAGGCCGACCTCGTCATCGGGCGCGTACTGCGACAGCGCCCTGATGGCCGCCTCCTTGGCGAGGTCCAGCTTCGACTTCCCCGCGTCGCCCACGGGCTCGCCCATGGAGCCCGACACGTCGATGACCTGGAGCACGCGGGCCCGCTTGCGCAACGACTCCCACGACTTCTGCACGAGGTCCAGGACGGCCGGCGCAGGCGGCGACAGCGTCACCTTGGGCTGGTCGGGCAGCATGCCGTTGGCCTGGCTCACCTTCGGCCCGGGCGCGCCCTGGAAGTCGCGGAACGCCGCGTCCTGGAACACCCGCTGCTGCCGCGGCTCCTGCAGATACTTCAGGAAGTCGGCGGCCGCCTTCTTCTTCTCCTCGGTGACCCACTCGGCGTCGAGGACGATGTACGGGTTGTCGGAGAGGAGCGTCCCCTCCTTCGGGTAGATCGCGACGAGCGGGACCTTCGGCTTGCGGTGCTTGCCGAGGGTCTTCGGGTCGCCGGTCGGGTTGCCCTCGTTGTAGTCCCAGACGCTCTTCTCCTCGATCGTGACCGCGGAGATGTACGTGAGCCCCTGGCCGCGGTCGTCGGCCGCCTGCAGGTTGGAGAGGAACGTCAGCGTCGTGTCGCCGTAGTGCACGACGGCCTGCTCGACGCCCTTGACGTACGCCTGCGTCTTCGGGTCGGCGACGTTCGCCGGCGTGAGGTCGCTGCTGACGCCGGTCGCGGCGAAGTACGAGCCGATGGTGGCGTTGAGCCCGGACGTCGAGAAGTTCGGGTTGGTCTTGCCGAGGCGGAACTGCCCCCACTCCGGATGGCCGTACTTCCCCCAGCCGCGCGGCTCGCGCGACAGGTCGAGGAGGTCGCCGAAGCCGAGCGCCTTGCCGGGCCAGCCGAGCGCCTCGGCCATCGGCTTCGGCATGGCGAGCACGAGCGGCGTCTTGGCGATGCTCGGCAGGTCCGCGGGCTTCTCGCCGGGGATGATGTCGGGCTTGTCCTGGGCGGTCGTACGCTGGCGGACGATGACCGCCCACGACGACGACGCCGGCGACCAGACGTCCGGCTTGGGGCCGCCGTCGAGGCGTTCGTCCCAGCCTCGTGCCAGCGCCTCGGCCCCGCCGCCGGACGCCTTCGTGAACACGCTCGCGGAGACGCACGTACCGTCGACGGAGCGGTTGGCGGCGTTGTACTCGCCCGCCATCTTGCTCATCAGCGCGGCCTTCTCCGACGACGCCGCGACGACGACCTGCGTGCACCCGGTCCGCTTGTCCGGACCCGCCGTCGGCTCCGCCCCGCCGCCGCCTCCGCCGCCGCCGACCCGCGAGATGCCGACGCCGATGAGGACGACGGCGACCACCACAGAGACGACCAACGGCACCTTGCTGTTCGACCCCGCCACGGCACTCCTCGCTCCGCCCCGTAATGGGACGAACGATACTGGCCGGACGCACGTGCCGGGACGGAGGAGGAGCACCACGTGAGCGACGTCACCATGAAGACGCTCTACGAGGTCGCGCGGACCTGGGACACGCTCAAGCAGCGGCTCGACAAGAAGCAGGTCAGCGAGGACGAGGCGGCCGCCCTGCTGGCGCCGCTCGTGGGCATCGACGAGAACGGCCGTCGCTGGACCGTCGACGTCGCCGGCGCGTGGACCGAGGTCGCCGTGAGCGGCGCGCCGCTCGCCACCGGCGCCGCGAAGGAGAAGGACCCGACGACGACCAAGTCGGGCGAGGCCGAGCTCAAGAAGGCGCTCAAGGAGCTCGACGGCCTCGTCGGCCTCGACGTCGTCAAGAAGCAGGTCAAGGAGCTCACCGCGCTGGTACGCGTGCAGAAGTGGCGGCGCGCCGCCGACCTGCCGGTCGCCGTCATGAGCCACCACCTGGTGTTCCGCGGCAACCCCGGCACCGGCAAGACCACCGTCGCGCGGCTGATCGGGCGGATCTACGCCGCGCTGGAGGTCGTACCCGACGGGCACGTCGTGGAGACCGACCGCGCGGGGCTCGTCGCGGAGTACGTCGGGCAGACCGCCATCAAGACGTCGGAGGCGTTCGGGAAGGCGCGGGGCGGGGTGCTGTTCATCGACGAGGCGTACTCCCTCGCCCGCGACGCCGGGTCGTCGTCGGGCTTCGGGCAGGAGGCCATCGACACCCTCGTGAAGCTCATGGAGGACCACCGCCACGACACCGTCGTCATCGCCGCCGGCTACCCCGACGAGATGGACGACTTCATCGACACCAACCCTGGCCTGCGGTCACGGATGCCCCGCACCATCGACTTCCCCGACTACACGGACGAGGAGCTGCTGCTCATCTTCACGCGCATCGCGAAGGGCGCCGGCTACACCGCCACCGCGGGGGCGAAGAAGCGCGTCCGCGACCTGCTCGCGGCGTCGGCTCGCGGCCCTGGCTTCGGCAACGGGCGCGCGGTGCGGACGCTGTTCGAGCAGGCGGTGCAGCGGCAGGCGTTGCGGCTGGCGGAGGAGAAGCAGCCGACGAAGGGCGAGCTACGCGCGCTCACCGGCGACGACGTCGCTCCCCCGCTCCCACCGTCCGACTTCGAGGGCCTGCACCTCGTCACCCCGGTGTCGTAGCGCCCGTCACCTGCGCAACCCGGAGCCTTTTCCATCCTGAGTGCGCAGCAGCGGCCGGATCGGCCGCGCGGCAGCGCGTGCCGGTGCGTCAACTGGGTGCACGAGCCCCCTTACTGCGCTCCAGCGCTGAGATGCCTGCGGCGCAGCGTGCTGGAGCGTCCT